>CAYSZN010000198.1:0-6794 GCA_964435425.1 uncultured Akkermansia sp.
GCGGCCGGCGAGGAGGGGCTCGAAGAGTTCGGGCGGGGTCTTCTCCTCCTTCAGGGCCTTGAGGAAGGCCTTGATGTTGGCGGCGTCCCTGTTCCCGTCCATGTGGAAGTAGTAGTAGACGATCAGGGCGGCGAGGCCGTAGTTGCGGTTGCCCTCGTCGAGGAAGGAACCGTAGCTCTGCATGAAGAACTCCTGCAGATCTGGGGCGACGATGGTGTCCCCGAGGTTGCGCCCGCCCCGGCCGTCCTCGCCGAAGGCGGTGACGTGGGCCTTCAGCTTGCCGAGGTCGCCGACGCCGAACTTGCCGGAGCGGTAGCTGCTGTTGGCGACGTATTCGGCGAGGCCTTCGGTGAACCAGCCGCGCGCGCCCTCGGCGTAGTAGGCGAAGTCGGTGATCTGGTGGACGATCTCGTGGGAGAGGGTGGTGTTCTCCTCCTTGTAGTCGACGCTGTAGCTGCTCCCGACTTTCTTGACGCCGAGGCTGGTGAGGGGCACGAGGATGTCGCCCTCGCCGCCGCGGCTGATGTAGACGCCGGCGGAGCCCTCGGGGCCGCCCTTGGCGAAGTAGGCGTCGCGGGTCTCGAAGAGGTGGATCTTGTGCCGCTCCTTGCGGAAGGGCTTGACCATGCCGAGGGGCAGCTCGCGGCAGACCTGGTTGGTCGCCTCGAAGAGGAGGGAGAAGCGCTTCACCACGGAGGTGTTGAGCCGCACGTCGCAGATGAACTCGTAGTGGGGGCTGGCATAGATGTACTCGCCTTCGGCGGCGTCCTCCTTCACCACCTCGATCTCCTGGTCGACGGGGACGGAGACGAGGCCGGGCCAGGCGCCGTCCCAGTTCGGCTTCGTCCCGGCGTCGCCGGAGGGATCGGCCATGTCGCCCTTCTTCCATTCGGAGATGAAGGCCCGGTCGTCGGGGGACAGGCTGGCGATGGGCACCTCGAAGTTCCTCCCGCCCATCTGGAGGACGGCCTGCTCGCCGGAGACCTCGACGAGGGTGGCGACGATGGTCTTGCCGGCGCTGTTCGTCCAGGACCGCTCCTCGCCCCGCAGGGCCTCGGCCAGGCAGCCGAGGAGGAGGAGGGCGGGAAGCAGGCGGCGGGGGCTCATCGCGGAAAGGGTCACTCGCGGATCTCCTTCTGGGTCTTCGCGTCGGCGACGACGACCTGCTCGCGGTAGTAGGAGGCGTCGCTGCGGAAGGTGAGGCGGGCGCCGTGGCGGCGCTCCAGTTCGACGAAGTGCTCGCCGTCGTGGGTGCGGAGGCGCTCCATCACGTCGGGATGGACGATGACGAGCAGCTCGCGCCCGACGGCCTCGCTCTTGCCGAGGATGGTGTTGATGCGGCGCTGCAGCTCGACGCTCATGGACTCGGCGCTCTTCACCATGCCGCGTCCCTGGCAGTAGCGGCAGGGCTCGTTGACGGTGATGTTGAGGCTCTCGTGGAGGCGCTGGCGCGTCATCTCCATGAGCCCGAGGGGGGAGATCTGGAGGATCTGGGTCTTCGCCTTGTCGTGCTTGAGGCGCTCGCGCATGGTCTTGTAGACGGCCTGCTGGTCGCGGCGGGACTTCATGTCGATGAAGTCGATGACGAGGAGTCCGCCGATGTTGCGCAGGCGCACCTGCCGGGCGACCTCCTCGGCGGCCTCGATGTTGGTCTGGAGGATCATCTTGTCCTGAGTCTTGGCGCGGCCGGTGTTCACGTCGATGGCGATGAGAGCCTCGGTCTCGTCGATGACGAGGTAGCCGCCGCTGGGCAGCCAGACCTGGCGGTAGAAGGCGTCGTCGATCTGCCGCTGGATGCCGAGCTTCTCGAAGATGGGGACGGGAGTCTGGAAATACTGGATGCGCTTGCGGGAGCGGCGCGAGATCACGCCGATGAGGTCCTTCATCCGCTCGGCGGCGGCGGCATCGTCGCAGAGGACTTCGTCGATCTCCTCGGTGAGGAAGTCGCGCACGGTCCGCTCGATGAGGTCGGGTTCCTTGAAGACGCGGGCGGGGGCCTTCCGCGTCGCGGCCTGCTCCTCGATCTCGCGCCACTGGTCGACGAGGATGGCGAGGTCGCGGACGAAGTAGCGCACCTTCTGGCCGGCGGAGACGGTGCGCAGGATGACGCCCATCTTCTCGGGGATGGTCAGCTTCTCGCCCATGATCTTGCGGAGGCGGGCGCGCTCCTTGGGATCCTCGATCTTGCGGGAGATGCCGAGCTGGTCGTTGCGCGGCATCAGCACCATGTAGCGGCCGGGCAGGGAGATGTTGGTGGTGATGCGGGGGCCCTTCGTTCCGATGGGGCCCTTGGTGACCTGCACGAGGACCTCGGAGCCGACGGGATAGAGGTTGGGGATGTCCTTCGACTGGATGCGCTTCTTGCCGCCGGCCTTCTTGCCGCTGCGCTGGATCTCCTCCAGCTCGGCGTCGAGGGCCTCGGGGATGGCGTCCCAGAAATGGAGGAAGGCGTTCTTCTCCAGGCCGATGTCGACGAACATCGCGTTCAGGCCCGGCTCGATGTTCCGGACGACGCCCTTGTAGATGGAGCCGACGATGCTCTCGTCGTTCTTGCGCTCGACGGTGTATTCCTCGAGGGAGCCGTTTTCGAGAAGGGCGACGCGGGTCTCGAGCTTCTCGCAGTTGATGACGATCTTGTTTCCCTCATTGAGCTTTTTGGATCCGAACAGTTTGCGGAGTCTGGCGAACATAATGGGTCAAATGGATGGTTGGAGAGTTGAAAGGGGATGGCCGCCGGGATTCCGGTGGAAAGGAGACCGGTCGGCGGAGGGGGGAAGTCATCGCTTCTTTTTCAGCCACTGGAAAGGGCGGAATTTGGGGGCGGGCTTGGAATTCAGCTGTCCGACCCGCCCGCGGCTGTCGCTCGTGTCCTTGATGGTGGGCTGGGCGAGGCCGCTGAGGGGGCGGAAATTGCGCTCCTGGAGGGATTCGGGGACGAAGGCAGCGACGTCCACGGCGGAGTCGGCGCTCTCGTCGGCCTGGGCGAAGGCGGCCACGTCGCTGTCGTCGAAGGCGACGCTCATGACCCGGTCGGTGCGCCCGATCGCCTCGTGCATGGCGACGACCTCGATCTCGGCGCCCTTGCCCATGGCCATGGCGTTGTCGATGATGTTCTTCGCGATGGGCGAGGCGGCACCGCCGCCGGAGTTCCCGTTCTCGACGAAGACGCAGACGGCGAGCTCGGGCTCGTCGTAGGGGGCGAAGGCGATGAACCAGGCGTTGGTCGGCTGCCGCGGATTGGCGGTCTGGGCCGTGCCGGTCTTGCCCGAGACGACGGTGAGCTCGGACTTCGCGCGTCCCGCCGTGCCTCCGCCCTCGTTGACGACGCGCCACATGCCGCGCTTGACCGTCTCGACCTGCTCGGGCGTCAGGCCCTCGCGGGTGAGGTCGGCGCGCAGGATGGGGGCGTCGTCCTTCACCAGGGTACCGTCCCGGTCCACGACCTTGCGCACCAGCCGGGGCTGCCAGACCTTGCCGCCGTTGGCCACGGTGGCGGTGACGGAGGCCATCTGCAGGGGCGAGACCTCGGTGGCGCCCTGTCCGATGGAGACGAGGGCGGTGAAGGCGTCGCTCCAGAGCAGGCCCTGCATCCGCAGCCATTCGGGATTGGGGATGTTGCCGGGGTTCTCGCCGGTGATCTCGATCCCCGTGACCTTGCCGAGGCCGAGCAGGTTCGTGATCGTCTGGATGTTGCGGATGCCGGTGTCGTTCGCGTAGCGGTAGAAGAAGCCGTTGCAGCTCACCTTGATCGCCGAGCTGAGGTCGAGGCTGCCGTGGCCGGTGGCCCAGCATTTCATGAACTTGTTCCCGTACTGCGCCCCGCCACCGCAGGGGAAGCGCTTGTTGCAGGATCCCGAGAGGCAGCCGGCGAGGGCCACGGGGATCTTGCCGGTGGAGCCGGGGGAGTAGGGATTGATCGCCCGGCTGAACATGGGGCTGGTGGGGTCCTCGGTGTAGCGCTTCCAGTCGTCGATGCGCACCTCGGGGATGAAGACGTTCGGATTGAAGGAGGGCACCGAGGCGATCGCGAGGACATCGCCGTTGCGCGGGTCGATGACGACGGCCGCGCCGCGCCCGACCTTGCGGAGGCTCTGCTCGACGACCGTCTGGATGCGGGCATCGATGGTGAGGTAGACGTCCGACCCCGGCTCCGGCTCGGTGCGGCTGACCTCGCCGACGAACTTGCCCTTCTCGTCCTTCTCGATGACGAGCTTGCCGGGCTTGCCCTGGAGGTAGTGGTCCATCGTCTTCTCCACGCCCATCACGCCATAGTCGTCGCCGACGTAGTAGTTGAAGTCCCGCTTCCGCTCGTCCGGGACCTGGTCGGGGTCGGCGAGGTTCATGTAGCCGAGGATGTGGCAGGCGAGCGAGTCGTAGAGGTAGCGGCGGCGTCCGGTGCGCGTCACGGTGACGCCGGGGATGCCGATGTTGTTCTCCGCGAAGCGGGCGAACTCCTTGAAGCTGAGGTCCCGGCGGTAGGTGAAGGGCACGACCCCCCGGTTCGAGCGGTAGTGGACCCGCATCGCGCTGGTGCTGTAGTCGGCGAGCAGCCCCTGCTCCTGCAGACCGGGGAAGACCGTGGCCTCGACGATGGCGACGATGTCGGTCTCCGTCTTGATCTCCCTCTGCCCGTAGCGGTCGAAGCGCTCCCAGGTGTAGGGTTCGGGCATTTTCTTGTGCGTCTTCTGGTAGGCGGCGACGATCTCGCGCAGGTCGAGCTGCAGCTCGTAGGTCGGCGTGCTGTCGACGAGGGTCAGCCCGTTGCGGTCCCGGATCTCGCCGCGGATGCCTGGGATGCGGACGGACTCGAACTTGCTCCCCGGAACGCGGGCGGTCCAGCTGGCGTGGTCCGTCACCTGAATCTGGTAGAGACGGTAGACCAGCAGGGCGAACCCTGCCATTACCAGCACGGCGAGGAAGTAGAGCCGGAACCTAAAGTGCGTCACCATCGTGGATATGGCGCCGCTTCGATCCGCCGACGTGGATGCGATATCGCATCCGCTCCGCGACGCGGCTCAACAGTAGCAGCAAAAAGGGTGAAACGAGAGAAGAAAACAGGGAGCTCATCAGCAATTTCCACCAGAACTCGGGCGGCACGGCGAGATCGCCGCGGTGGAAGCAGATGACGAGGTACTCGAGCAGCAGCATCAGCCCCGTGCAGAGGCCGATCATGAGGACGGGCAGCTCCCACCGTCCCCGCCGGAAGAGCGGCCGGACGCCCTGGATGAGGGAGCCCGCGAGGCCGAAGAGGAAGATGGTGAAGCCGAAGGGCAGCTCGGACTGCGCGAGGAGGCCGAGGGCGGCCCCGTCGGGATAGATCGGCACATGGTGGCGGGCGTCCCAGAGGAAGCCGGTCGCGAGCGCCATCGCGAGCATCGCGGGAAAGGGGACGGACATGGCCGCGGCGAGGAACACGGCATGGACGAGGAGCAGCCTCGATCCGTAGGCCCATTCGAAGACCGGAATGAACTCCTGGAGGACGAAGGAGAGCAGCAGCATGGCCGCCAGCAGGAAGAAGAACCTCATGGCACCGTCTCGGGTTTCGGGGGGATGGGCTCGTCGTGCGGAGCGGGCAGGATGACGAAGACGTCGACGAGCCGGTCGAAGTCCACGGCGGGCTTGACCACCGCCTCGGCGTCGATCGCGCCGACGGAGAGTCCGGCGACCTCGCCGAGATAGAGGTCGGCGGGGAAGAGCTCGCCCGCTCCCGAGCTGAAGACCTTCGTGCCGGGATCGGCCACGGCCTCCTTCGAGAGATAGCGCAGCTTCAGGTTCGGCTGCGACCGGAGCGCGCCGCGCTGGCCGCTGAGGATGCCCTGCTCCTGCGAGTTCTCCAGCTTGGCGGAGACCTGGCACATCTCGTCGGTGAGGAGCAGGACGACCGCGGAGCGTGGGCCGAGGACTTCGGTGACTTTCCCCACCAGCGCCGCCTCCTCCCCGATCGGGACGATCACCGGGGCGTCGACGACGATGCCCTCGTCGCCGCCCTTGTCGATCGCGACCGTGTTGTACCACTGCGAGGGCTTCCGGCTCAGGATCCGTGCCGAGGCGAGCGAGAGGGGCGATTTCTCCTGGTATTGCAGGGCCCGGCGGAGCTGGTTGTTCTCCTCCAGCAGCTCGTCGAGCTGGATCACCTCCAGCTTCAGCCGGTCGCGCTCCTGCTCGGCGGCGGCGAGCCGGTCGCGGAGCTGGGAGGGGGAGGGGGAGGGCAGCTCCTCGCCGATCCCTCCGGCGGCGGTTTCGAGACGGTCCGACGCCTGCATGAAGGGGCGCATCGCCACCATCGCGCCGCGCTGGATCGTCCGGACCCTCTCCGGCTGGAACAGAGTGATCCAGATGAGCAGTCCGACGAACGAGATCAGGAATATGAGATTCAATCGGGTCATGTTGATTCCGGGCGGAGCCGTCTCGAAGGCTCGTTCGTTCAGGGATGGCCCGGGCGGGCGACTTTCTTGAGGAAGTCCAGTTCTTCAAGCAGTTTTCCGGCTCCTTCGGCGACGGCGCTGAGAGGGTCGTCGGCGATGTGGACCGGCAGGCCGGTCTCCTCCGAGACGAGTCGGTCGATGCCCCGGATCAGCGCGCCGCCGCCTGTCAGCACGATGCCCCGGTCGACGAGGTCGGCGGAGAGCTCGGGGGGACAGCGCTCCAGGGCCGCGCGGACCGATCCAACGATCGTTTCGAGAGGCTCGCGCATCGCCTCGCGGATCTCGGACGAGGTGACCGTGACCGTCCGGGGCAGGCCGAGGACGAGGTCGCGCCCCTTCACCTCGACCGTCGTCTCCTTCTCCAGTGGA
>CAYSZN010000199.1:0-6758 GCA_964435425.1 uncultured Akkermansia sp.
GCCGTCTGCCTGCCCGTCGGCGACCGTTTCGTGGAGGACCGCTGCTTCTCCGTCTTCGGCGATCGCATCGTCGCCTGCCTCGAGGCGGCGCCCGACGTGGCCATCCCTCCGGCCCCGGCACCCCAGTGAATCTCCACCTCCCCGCATGGCCGATCCCTCATCCAGCTCTGTCCAGGAGGACCTGTTCGACGCCGAGTTCCTCGACCGTCTCCGCGCCCTCTTCCTGCGCCTGCGGAAGCGCAAGCAGCTCCGCCGCAAGGGGCTCCAGGCCACGCCCGCGACCGGGTTCACGCGGGAGTTCAAGGATTTCCGCCACTACACCCCGAGGGATGACTTCCGCTCTATCGACTGGCGGCTCTACGCCCGGCTCGACCGCCTTTTCATCCGCCTCTACGAGGAGATTCAGGAATTCCACGTCCACATCCTCGTCGATACCAGCGCCTCGATGGCGGAGCCCTTCCCGGAGAAGCGGCTCAGCAGCCTCAAGCTCGCCGTCGCCCTCGCCTACATGGGGCTCGTCGGCCATCACCGCGTCAGCCTGCAATCCATCGGCGCGAGCCTCGGTCCGGCCCCTCCGCCGCTGAAGGGGCAGGGGAGCTTCCAGCGCGTCCTCGACTTCGCCCGCGAGCTCGAATACGGCGGCCTCACCCATCTGGAGCGCTGCTTCGAGGCCTTCCAGCCGGGACGGCGGCGCTACGGGATCATCTTCGTCATCTCCGACCTCTACGGCCGCGACATCGACGAGGCGCGCGAGGCGATCCGCCACGCCGCGGCCTGGCCGGGCGAAGTCCACTTTATCCAGGTCCACCATCCCTGGGAGGAGAAGCCCGACGTCGAGGGCGAGATCGAGCTCTTCGACGTCGAGACGCAGGAGCACCGCCGCCTCTGGTTCACCCCCGGCGACCGCGAGCGCTACGAGCTCCGCTTCCGGCAGTTTCTCGGCGATATCGAGAAATCCTGCCAGTCCCGCCAGATCGACTGGCAGAGCTGGAGGACGGACCATCCCTTCGACGAACTTTTCCTCGACCTGCTCTCGCGCGGGTCCGCCCTCGCGGGCAGCCAGTGAGTGAACCCCGCGAAGGCATGAGCCACGACCATCAGCCACCCTTCACCCTGACTGCGGCCATCCTCGCGCTGGCGGCGGAGATCGGCGAGAGCGTGGGACGTCTGACGGCACGGACCGGAGTTCCTTTTCCCCTGTCCCTGCGCCGGGAGAACCGGCTCAGGACGATCCAGGCCTCTCTCGCCATCGAGAACAACTCCCTCTCGCTGGAGCAGGTGACGGCGGTGCTGGCGGGGAAGCGCGTGCTCGGCCCGCCGAAGGAAATTCAGGAGGTGCGCAACGCCTTCGTCGCCTACGAGGCGATGGAGCGCTGGAATCCGTCCTCCGCCAAGGATCTGCTGGCCGCCCACGGGCTTCTCATGCGCGGACTGGTGGATCGTCCGGGGCGCTATCGGAGCGGTGGCGTCGGCATCGCCCAAGGGCGGCAGGTGGTCCACATCGCCCCGCCCGCAGGACGTGTCCCCGATCTGATGAAGGACCTGCTGGCCTGGCTGAAGCGGACGGATCTCCATCCGCTGATCGCGAGCTGCGTGTTCCACTACGAACTGGAGTTCATCCATCCCTTCGAGGACGGCAACGGGCGCATGGGGCGGCTGTGGCAGACGCTCGTCCTCAGCCGGTGGAAGCCCCTGCTGGCCTGGCTGCCGGTGGAGACGGTGATCCGCGACCGGCAGGCCGGCTACTACGCCGCCCTCGCCGCGTCCGATGCGGCGGGCAGCTCCACTCCCTTCATCGAATTCCTCCTCCTCGCCCTGCGCCAGTCCCTCGACGAAGTCGCCGCGAGCGACCAAGTCAGCGACCAAGTCAGCGACCAAGTCAGAGCCCTCCTCGAACAGCTCGTCGGAGGTCCGGCGAGCGCGCTCGGGTGCATGGAGCGGCTTGGCCTCTCGCATCGTCCGACCTTCCGGAAGAACTACCTCCAGCCCGCGCTCGAGGCCGGTTTGGTCGAGCGCACCCTGCCAGACACTCCCAATAGCCCCAGGCAACAGTATCGGCTGAGCCACGGCGGGGCACGGATCCAGCAAGCCAAAACCCCTTGACATGAACTCGGCGATCCCCACACTGTCCCGCCGTCCCAGGCCGGCGGACGAGTCGGCAAACTCCACGGTTGCCCCGGAGAGCGACATGGACCGCCATCAACCGGTCGTTCCGCTTCCCTTTGCAGGCTGAGGCACGCCACCGACCATGGAATTCCTCAATCCCGGCTCCCTCTGGCTCCTGCTGCTCGGTTTCGTGCCCGTGGTCCTCTACCTCGTGCGGCGGCGCTCGAGGAAAGTCCGCGTCCCGACCCTCGTCTTCTTCAAGACCCTCGCGCAGGAGCATCAGGAGTCGGCCTGGCTGCGGCGTCTGAAACGCTGGCTCTCCTTCGCGATGACGCTGCTGCTCCTCGCGCTGGCCGTCTTCGTCCTCTCCCGCCTCATCGTGCGGCAGGACGACGCCGACCGCCACCACACCGTCGTCGTCCTCCTCGACCGCTCCGCCTCCATGCAGGTGCGTGACGGGGAAGGGGAGACCCGGCTCGAGGCCGCCAAGCGTATTGTCCGTGAACGCCTCGAGAAAGTGCCCGAGGAGGTCGGCGTCGCCCTCGTCGCCTACGACCTGCGCCCGGAGGTCCTCCAGCCCCGCACCACGAAGCGGCGCGAGCTACTCTCCCGGCTCGATGCGGTCGAGGCCCGTCCCATCGAGGGCCGTCTCGACGCCGCCCTCGAGACCGCCCGGATGCTCGCGGGACTGGAGCCGCCCTCCGTCGTCTGGCACCTCAGCGACCGCCTTCTCGAAACGCCCGTCGAGGGAATCGCCTGGCGCGAGCTCAGCCTCGCCCTGCCCGAGGTCTCCAATGTCGGCATCACCGCCGTGCAGCTCCGCGGCGTGCCGCTCGAGCACGCCCGCTACGATGTCTTCGCCCGGGTCGCCCTGAACTGCGACGCGCCCGCTCCGGCAAAGGTCCGTCTCGATCTCGCCGTCAGCGGCATTCCCAGCCAGATGCGCGAGTTCGACCTCGATCCGGGGCAGGAGAGCGTCTTCACTTTCCGCGTCAACGGCTCGCGCGACCAGCTCCTCCGCCTCGGCCTGGCCACGGAGCGCGACGACTTCCCCCTCGACGACGAGGTCGTCCTGCCTCTGCCGGAGATCCGGCCCATCCTCGCCGCCTGGATCCGTCCCGACGAATCCGAGGACCCCTACACCCGCCTCGCCCTCTCCTCGCTTCAGGAAAGCGGCAGCTTCGAGCTGCTCAAGGGCAGCCCGTCCGTCTGGCCGCTCTCGGAGAAGGTCGATGCCGTCATCTTCGACGGTTGGCTCCCCGAGGAATGGCCCGCCGGACTGCCCGCCGTCGTCATCCATCCCCCGGTCTCCACCGGCCCCCTCGCGGTGCGGCCCCTCTCCGCACCCGTGCCCTACGACGGCGTGCGCGTCGGCGACGAGAGGCATCCCGTGCTCTTCCGTGTCAGCAGCGGGCGCGTCTCCCTCGCCCAGACCGCCGTCTACGACGCGCGGGGATCGCTCCAGCCGCTCTGGTTCGCCGGAAACGATCCCGTCCTCTCCGCCGGCGAAGTCGCCGGGGCGCGGCTCGTCGTCATGGGCTTCTCCCCCGGGCTCTCCGAGCGTCTCCCGCTGACCGCCTCCTTTCCCATCCTCATGGGCAACGCCCTCTACTGGTGCGTCGAGCCCGAAAAGGCCTCCGGCCAGTCCCGTCTCCACCGCACCGGCGAGCTCGCCCGCGTCTCCGGCGATTCGATCACATGGACGAGCCGGGAGGGGCGCGACGCCAAGACCCGGCGTCTGCCCCTTTCCGCCGGTCTCGTCGAGATGGATCGCATCGGCACCTGGGAGACTAATTCGGGAGAACGCGGCGCAGCCTATCTCCTCTCCGCCGCCGAGAGCGACCTCCGGGCGCTCGATTCCGTCGCGGCCGGGGATGCCGACTATTTCGTCGTCGGGAGCCGTTTTGCCGGGAACCTGAAGCTATGGCTGCTTTCGGCTGTTGTCCTGATGCTGTTGCTGGAAAGCTGGTTGTTCCACCGGCATGCGGTTTATTGAGGGGCTGTCCGGCCAAGAGATGAAGAAATCGCGTTACATGCTCCCAATGCTGGCATTGACGCTGTTTCCTTCGACCGCATTGGCCAACGCGGGAACGCCGCTACTGTGGGCATCGGCAATTCACCTTGTGTTTGGGAACGCGATCACGAAGGGCTGCTCCTTGCGTGGATGTTCAAGTGCCCGAAGGGGAAGGCTGTTTTGATCCTCATCTTGGCCAACTACGTGTCGGCATGGGCGGGGGGATCCTTTGTATCTCGCTATTTGGCATCCCTGCCAGATATAACGATCCAGACCCTTTGGTTTTGGTTTGTGATTTTCGTCCTCGTGGCATTTGTCGTCACCCTCCTGATCGAGTTTCCTTTCTTCTGGCTCGTGCTGCGTTCACGGGAGAATGCCTTGCACCGAGCGCTTGTGGCAACTCCAGTGATTCACGGAATCAGCTACGCCTTGCTCTTTGTCTGGTATTGGATGGCGAGCGGGACGTCGATGCTGACCCAGCTCGACGTCGTGTCGGTAGATGCGATGAGGGTTTCCGAGCCCTATGCGCTCTACTTCATATCCCGCGACGGCAACCAGGTATGCCGCATGGGGCTCGATGGCTCTGATTCCATCCATTCCGTGGCGGAGGTGGCAGCACATCACCGGAACGACCGCCTGTTCGTCCGCCCCCGAAACGACTCGGGTTTCGATCTTCTTGTTTACCTCGATTCGGATGATCGGGAAGCTTGGACGGAATCAAGGGTTTTGGAGGATTTCGCGGAGCAAGCGCCGGTGGATTGGCGCATGGCGGAAGGGCGTTCCGACAAAGCCGAAGGTTCGTGGACCAACTTTGGGCCGGTACCAACCGTCGTGGCGGAGTCGGACTGGGAGTTTCGTACTGGTTTCTGGCCTGTGGAAGGGATTCGCGGTGGCCACAAGAAGACTGGAAGGAAGTTGCACTACTCCTTGGAAATTCCGTTTGTCGCATGGCATGTCCGAAATGCCGTTCACCTTTCGGGTGACTACTTGGTCACGCAGCTAGGCAGAGACCAGATTTGCCTGCTGCATCCGGAATCCGGGAGGATTTCCCTGATCGCACGGGGCAAGGGGCCTGTCGTTGCAAAACCAAAAATGCCGAAGCCAATGCAGGGGCCCGCTGTTCCGGTGATTCCTGATCCTAGCGCCCCGCCGAAGAAACAGAGCGAACCATGAAGCACCTGAAAACAGCCATCTGGGTCGTGCTTGCCCTTGCCCTTGTGGCTGTTGTCGGACGACCTGTTGGAAGGATGCTTTCTTGGCGGGAGGATTACGGAGAGGCAGAACCACTTGTTCAGACCATTTGGCCGATGTCCCAATCCATGAAGGCCTATGAAGAAACGTTTGGTCGCGGCCCGGCAACCCTCGAAGACCTTGCGTCATTCGACCCGGATTTGAACCTTTCCGCCCTCGCTCCATACGACGTCACGTTGAGTCCCGAGGGACGGCAGCGACTCTTCGTCCGAGTGAATCGAAGATTTGCTTTCGAGGTCGATGACAGGTTCCAGCCTTCGTGGGCAGAGTTTACGGCCGTGTTGCAACCACCCAATCATCCATGAACCGGGGGCCATTACCCAGAACGCGACTGAACTCCCTCCGCCCCCGGCATCCGACCGAGAATGAAGTCGATGGGCGTCAGTCCGCCGTCGGCTTCTTGAAACCAAGGCGTTTTCGGAGCGGACATCGGTGGCGATGAAGTCTCCGCGATGCCAAGTCAGGTCGTGCAGCAGGCGCTCCTCCGGATGGTGCCCCAGGATGAATGGCTGGCGGAGGGCGAGGAACTGGCCTTGGTCGCCGATTTGGTCGAGTTCCAGCCCCGATGGGAAACAGTCCTCGAACCAATGGAAACGCATCAAGGCTTCGGTCAGCGAACCGGCCCGGAGATGCCAGCGTCCTTCGAGATCCTGACCAACCACCCAGCCAAAACCCGCTTTGCCGGGAGGTCCGAACAGCTTGACGACTTGTTGCCCCTCTTCATCGCCGAAAACGGCAGCTTCTCCGCCTCCAGCGATCAAACGCAAACTTCCTGATGAGCGTTCATCAAGAAAAGGCGCGATGCGAAAAGCCAAGGAACGCCCGAATTCGGGCGTCTCGCGGAAGATTTCAAGCAGCTCGGAGGCTACTTGCCTGCCATTGAGGCGGGCCGAGAAACCGGCTGGGCTGCCGACATGGCCGTTTGCAGCGGCCCATTCCGCGATTCGAGTATCGCCGCTTGTCTCCGGTTGCGGCGGCATTGCTCGAGCATCTCCTGGGCGGTGACTCGGCGCTGATTGGACGGGACGGGCATGGCGGCACTCTACGATCTGGAAAAGATTTCGCAAATGGAACGATGGCAGCATCCAGCACCACTGCTTCTCCAAGCACAGGGAAAAATCAAGGAGCCATGCCCAGGGGAATTCCTTTGACTTTCTGGAAAATTCAATGTTTACAAAGCCCCAATGGCCGACGCGGGAACATCGCTGATGTGGGCTTCGATGCTTCACCTTGTCTTTGGGAACGCGATCCTCGGTCTCATCGAAAGCACGCCTTCATGCCGTGCCATTCCATTGATTCCGTGTCATTCCGTGGGCATCTTTCCCCAATAAGCCCAATGGATTGGCTCCATCCCCAGATCCTTCTCCTCGCCCTGCCGGCGCTCGCC
>CAYSZN010000200.1:0-6756 GCA_964435425.1 uncultured Akkermansia sp.
TAGGCGGTCTTCTCCTTGTCCTTCTCGGAAATGGCGAGACTGCGGCGCTCCTTGCCCCAGCGGACTTTGTCGCGGGCCTCCTCGAGCTCGGCGAGGGTGATGGCCTTCAGCCCCTTGCGCGCGGCGAGGAGGGCGGCCTCGTTGATGACGTTGGCCAGCTCGGCACCGGAGTAGCCGGGTGTGCCGCGGGCGACGACGGCGAGGTCGACGCCTTCGGCAAGCTTCACTTTCTTCGCGTGGACGCGGAGGATCTCCTCGCGGCCGTTCACATCGGGCAGACCCACCGTGATCTCGCGGTCGAAGCGTCCGGGGCGCAGCAGGGCCGGGTCGAGCACATCGGCCCGGTTCGTCGCGGCGATGATGATGACGCCTTCCTGCGTGTCGAAACCGTCCATCTCGACAAGCAGGGCGTTCAGGGTCTGCTCGCGCTCGTCGTGCCCGCCGCCGAGGCCGTGTCCGCGATGGCGTCCCACCGCGTCGATCTCGTCGATGAAGATGAGGCAGGGCGCGTTCTTCTTACCCTGCTCGAACATGTCGCGCACGCGCGAGGCCCCGACGCCGACGAACATCTCGACGAAGTCCGAGCCGCTGATGGAGAAGAAGGGCACATCGGCCTCGCCGGCGATGGCGCGGGCGAGGAGGGTCTTGCCGGTGCCGGGGGAGCCGACCATGAGGACGCCCTTCGGGATCCGGCCGCCGAGGCGCTGGAACTTCTTGGGATCGCGCAGATACTCGACGATCTCCCAGACCTCCTCCTTGGCTTCCTCGACGCCGGCGACGTCCTTGAAGGTGACCTTGCCCTTGTCCATCGTCATGAGCTTGGCCTTGCTCTTGCCGAAGCTCATCGCCCCCTTGCCCGCGGCGCGGATCTGGTGGCGGAAGAGGAAGTAGAGGAGGATCAGGAGGAAGAAGATCGGCAGGTAGAAGGACATCATCATCATGCCGAGACCGTCGGAGTCGGTGGGCAGGTCGGAGATCTCGAGTTTCGGGTCCGCCTTGGCGAGCGTGTCCTTCAGGTCGTCGCCGACGTATTCCAGAATGACGGGCACGGTGAACTCGCGGTATTTGACGCCGTTGTTCTCCTCGGGCTTCTCGACTTCGTACCAGCCGGCCACATACTGCTTCGCGCTGCCGTCCTTCTGCACGAGCCGGAGAATCTTCGGTGGGGTCGCGGCGGCATCGACATGCACGCGGCCTTCGGCGACGAGCTTCTTGAACTCGGCGTAGGTCAGGCTCTTCGAGGAGTCGGAGGCGCCTTTCTGCCAGATGGCGAGCCCAAAGAGGCCCATGGCGACGGAGAGCAGGATCAGGCCCTTCCAGTTGAAGCCATTTTCACCCCCGCCTTGGCGGCGGTCGTTTTGATTCGGTTCGTCTTCTTGCATGAAATGGCTGTTAGGGGCATGGCGGAAGCCGCCGCTTCGAAACTAGCACAAGGGAATACCCTATGCAATCGCCGGAAGCCTCGAACGGGAAGCCCGTGATTTCGGCTTTCCCCGTAGACCACGCCAGTGGAGGATCGGTTCATTCAAAGCAGGCTTAAGGGGTGAAGTTTTAAAATTAGGAAATCTAATTGAAAATTCATTTGAGAAATATTTTCCGACTAATATAAGTTTATCTCATCATGAGGCCACCACTTCTCCCCGGTTCGGAACGGAGCTACGACGATGCCGCCGATGCGGCGATGCTGGCGGGGATGGCGGCGGGGGATGCCGAGGCGTTCCGTCGGTTCCACGAGCGCTACGCGGGGCTTCTCTATGCGGCGATCCACCGCATCCTCGACAATCCCGCCGATACCGAAGAGGTCTTGCAGGAGGTGCTGAACTCCCTCTGGCGGAAGGCGGACCAATATCACCCTGGCCGCGGGCGTCCGATCACGTGGCTGACCTCGACGGCGCGGAACCGGGCCATCGACCGGCTCCGCGTGAGGCAGCGGCAGACCCGCCTCAAGAACGCCTACACCGAGGCGATCGGCGTCTTCCACCGTGGAACGGCGATGGTCGCCGGACCGGAGGCGGCGATGCGTCGCGATGCCTGCCGGGCGGTCCGCTCGGCGGTGATGGACCTCACGGAGATCCAGCGCGAGGCGATCGAGAAGGTCTACTTCGAGGGACTGACCCAGCAGGAGATCGCCGACCAGCTCGGCGAGCCTCTCGGCACGGTGAAGGCCCGCATCCGCCGGGGACTGGCGAAGCTCCGCGAGACGATCGGGGGGGCTGATGCCAGGAGCTAGAGCGGCGGGAATCCCAAGAAGCGAGGCTTGCCCAAGCCCCGACACGTGCCTGGGCGATCCCTCCCGGTTTCACAAGGCCACCTCGCGCGCCCAGTCGAGATTCTCCAGATACCATTCCACGGTGGCGTCGAGTCCCGCGTCGAGATCGGTTTCGGGCTGCCAGCCGAGCACTTCCTTCGCCTTGCGGATGTCGGCGGCGGTGTCCTGCATCTCCGAGGCGCTCATGGGCTGCCAGACGATCTCTGCCTTGCGTCCGAGGCGGTCCTCGATCTTGTCGATGAAGTCGAGCAGGGTCACGGGCGTCTTCCCGCCGCCGAGGTTGATGACGGTGTGGCCGAGCGGTTTCGCGGCGAGCAGGGTGCCCCGGGCGATGTCGTCGACGTAGGTGAAGTCGCGCGTCTGCGTGCCGTCCCCGTAGACGGTGATGGGGGTGCCCTCGTGGATCCACTTGATGAAGCGGAACGGGGCCATGTCGGGGCGCCCCGCCGGGCCGTAGACGGTGAAGTAGCGCAGGATGGAGACGTCGAGGTCGTAGAGGTGGTGGTAGGTGTAGGAAAGGACCTCGGCGGCCTTCTTCGAGGCGGCGTAGGGCGAGAGGGGCCTTTCCACAGGCAGATCCTCGTGGAAGGGCATGGGCTGTCCCGCATAGAGGGACGAGGTTGAGGCGAGGACGAGCTTGCCGCAGCCGTGGTGGCGCATCAGCTCCATCAAGTTCAGCGCGCCCTGGGCGTTCGACTGGAGGTAGACGTGCGGATTCTCGATGCTGTAGCGCACGCCGGCGCGGGCGGCGAGGTTGAAGACGGCGTCGAAGGGTTGCTGCTGGAAGACGGGTCCCAGCTCGTAGAGGTTCTCGATGTCGGCCTCGACGAAGCGGAAGCCTTCGCGCCCTTCGAGCTGCGCGAGGCGGTGCCGCTTCATCTGCGGATCGTAGGCGTCGTTGAGGCTGTCGATGCCGACGACGGCGACGCCCTGTGAAAGGAGCAAGTCGCTCACCCGGGAGGCGATGAATCCGGCGGTGCCGGTGACGAGGGCGGTTTTCATGCGGATTCGGGGAGTCTCAGAGCGCCTTTGATGGCCTTGATCTCGGCGCTTTCGAAGGTATCGACGAGGGAATAGTCGTCGCGCCGGAGAATGTAGAGGATGGAGCTGGAATGCTTGCGGCGGTGCCGTTCCATCTTGCGGCCGCCGCAGAGGTAGATGTGCTCGTCGTCGTAGCAGAGGCCTTTGCAGAAGGCTGCCTCGGCGTCGTGCTCGAAGACCAGCTCGCCCTCGACCATGAGGCCGGAGCGGTAGGGATGCTTGACCCGCTTGCCCTTGCTTGAGGTGGCGCAGATCCCGACCCTCTTTCCATCGATGAACTGGAAGTCGTGCAGTTCCCAGCCGAACTCGAAGCGCTCGATCTCCTCGAGGTCGGGATCGGTCACGAGCACTCCGCTGTTGGCGTACTGCGTCGTCGTGAGCCAGTTCAGGGAGATGTAGAGGCGGTCGCCCTCGCGGACGATGTGGTTGAGATGGTTGTAGTTCTTCTTGTACTCCACCTTTCTCGCCGGGTCGGGCGGTGCGATCTGGTGGGCGCGGACGAGGCGCAGGCTCTCGTCGAAGAGCCAGATCTGGTTCGCCTTCGTCGCCGTGAGATGGAGGAGCCCGCCGGAGAACGACATCTGGTGGAAGTCGGGCGTGGGGCTGTAGAGGCGGGTCTGGGCGATCTTCGCGAAGCCGTCGAGCTCGAGCTGGTAGAGGCGGCTGAGGCTTGAGACGTAGAGGTGTGGACCGACGAGCTCGATCCCCATCATCGCCTCGTCGTCCGAACTGTGGAAGACGCGGCGGTGCTCCCGCGTCGCCGTGTCGAAGGCGACGACCTGGCCTCCTTCGGTGGCGAGGAGCAGGCGCGACATGGCCGGGGATCGGATCAGAGACGCACCTTGGCTCCGTCGTTGCGGGCGCTCTCGTAGATCGCGCAGATCAGGGCGACGGCGCGCCTCGCCTCGCGCCCATCGACGCGGGGGGCGCGGCCTTCGCGGATGGCGCGGACGACGTCCTCGAAGTTGCGCTGGTGGCTGTCGAAGTTGATGGCCTTCGGATCGTTCGCCCCGAGGCCCTTGCCCACCATGCCCTGCATCAGCTCGGCGCGGACGGTCTCGTCCTGCGGCGTGGCTTCGGCGAAGTCCCAGACGCGGAAGCGCTCGTCGGCGAGGAAGGCCGAGCCTTTGTCCCCGCAGAGGTGGATTTCGGCGGGATGGCCGGTGGAGGACCAGCAGGCCGTTGACCCCTGGATGACGCCCCGGGCACCGTTCTTGAACTCGAGGACGGCGACCGCGGTGTCCTCCACCTCGATCCCGCTGTGGGCTAGGCAGGCGGTCGAGGCCGAAACCGAGACGACGTCGCCGGCGAGGTAGAGGAGCTGATCGACGAGGTGGATGGACTGGTTCATCAGCGCCCCGCCTCCGTCGAGCGCCCAGGTGCCGCGCCAGGCGCCGGAGTCGTAGTATTCCTGGCTGCGCCACCATTTCACGTAGGCGTCGCACAGGGTCAGGCGTCCGAAGCGACCCTCCTCGACCGCCTGCTTGAGCTGGTCCATGGCCGGGTGGAAGCGCCGGTTGAAGATGCCGGACAGGGTCACGCCGACCTCGTCGCACGCGGCGATCATCTGGTCGATGCGTTCCGGAGTGATCTCGAGCGGCTTCTCGCAGATGATGTGCTTGCCCGCCTTCGCCGCCGCCAGCGCGGGCTCGAGGTGCGCGCCGCTCGGGGTCGCGATGGTCACGATCTCCAGCTCGGGATCGGAGAGGAAGGCGTCGAGATCGGTGTAGCCCTTGCCGCCATGCTCGGCGACGAGGGACTCGACGGCGTCGGCGCGCCGACCGTAGAAGGAATGCAGTTCGCCTCCCTCCATCGCGAGGATCGCCTTGGCGTGGAAGTTGGCGATCATGCCGGCTCCGATGATTCCGAATTTCATAGTGGTGGGAAAGGACGGGGTTGGGATAGGGTCGAAAAGGCGACTCTAGCCCGCTGCGGGGGGCCGTCAAGGCAGGGCTGCCCGCTCGGGATGGCGGAGACCGGGGACGGAAGGCTCAATCCGCCTTCGCCGCCTTCCTTGTCCGCCGCTTCGGCTCCGGTGCAAGCGTCATCTGCGGCGTCACGCGGATGCCCATGCGCTTGTAGTAGTCGAGCATCTTCGCGGTGGCGACGCGGCTGGCCTCGAGAACGATGGCGGAGGTGTCGGATGGGACGCAGGGATTGGATTCCATGGCTTTGAAGGAGGTGAGAAGTTCTCGCAGTTCGGCGAGGGAATGGTCCTTTTCCGAGGCGATTTGCCGAGCCGGTGGACTCCAATTCTCCCACACTCCCCATTCGTCCGCAAGGGGCAGGTAGTCGTCGAGGAGATGGCGCAGGCTGCGGTCGTATCGACGCACGATGTCCTCCTGCGGAACGTCGTGCCCGCCGAGACTCACGCGCAGGCGCACCCGCTCTACCGCCTGCTGCGCCGACCCGATCATCACGTAGTGCAGGACCACGCGGAAGCCGCGGGCCTTCGCCTCGCGCAGCATCGCAACGTAGGTCTTTCCGCTGAGAGTCGACTCGAGGGCGAAGCTCGCGCCCGCTGCGATCATCGCCTTCGCCTCCTCGATCACGAGACGTCCGGCCTTGAAGGCGCAGAGCGTGGGATCCAGCGGCGAGAGGCCGCGCGCGATCTCGTCGGCGTTGAGAAAGCGCATCAGTCCAAGGCGGGGCAGCAGTTCCTTCGCCAAGGTCGTCTTGCCCGCACCATTGCAGCCGCCGATGAGACAGAGGGTAGGTGTCATCGGTTTCCACGCTTGCATACCTCAAATAATGTTCAAGAGAATAGTTTATTTTGGAGAAACTTGTCATGCCTGGCTCTGTTTCATCGTCCATGAGAATCGCTCTTCCCGTCTGCCTCTTCGCCATCCCCGTTCTTCTCGCCGCGCAAGAGCGTTTCTTCGACCGCTGGGATGCGAACCAGGACGGCAAGGTGAGCCGTGAGGAGCTGCCCGAACCGCTGCTGGGGAACTTCGAGCATCTCGATGCCGATCAGGACGGCTTCCTCTCCCGCGAAGAGATCGCCGTCGCCCGCTCCAACCGCCCGAAGGCGCAGCGCCTGCTCGAGGGAGTGAGGAGGATTGCCGACATCGACTACGCGGGCACTGGCAATCCGAGGCAGCAGCTCGATCTCTACTTGCCAGGAGCACGCGAGGGCGAGGGGGCGCTGCCCGTCATCGTCTTCATCCACGGCGGCGGCTGGCAGAACGGTGACAAGTCCGGGGGCGGAAGGCGCGTCGCCCCCTACGTCGCGACCGGGAAGTATGCGGGTGCCTCCGTCGGCTACCGGCTCAGCGACGAAGCGCAGTGGCCCTCGCAGATCCACGACTGCAAGGCCGCGATCCGCTGGATCCAGGCGAACGCCAAGGAACACGGCCTCGATCCGGACCGCATCGCTGTCTGGGGTACCTCCGCCGGAGGCCATCTCGCCGCCATGCTCGGTGTCTCGAGCGGCGTTGCCGATCTCG
>CAYSZN010000201.1:0-6754 GCA_964435425.1 uncultured Akkermansia sp.
GGTGCCGTCCTGGAGGAAGGGCATGTCCTCCTCCGGCACGATCGTGGCGACGACCCCCTTGTTTCCGTGGCGGCCGGCCATCTTGTCGCCGACGGAGAGCTTGCGCTTCTTCGCCACGTAGACCTTGACCTGCTTGATGACGCCGGGCTCGACGTCGTCGCCGGACTCGATGCGGTCGAGCTGGCGCTCCCGCTCGAGGTCGATGTCGGCGAACTTCTGCTCGAAGCTCGCGACGATGTCGAGGATCTTGTTGCGGACCGGGCTGGGGTCGATCTCGATGTTCGAGTAGTTGTCGGCCAGCTTGCGCAGGAGCGTCTTGGTGATCTTGCGGTTCGCCGGCACGATGATCTCGCCGGTCCGTCCGTTGACGACGTCGAGCGGGATCTTCTCGCCGAGGAGGATGTCGGAAAGCTTCTCGGTGAGCTGCTCGGCGAGCTCCTCGTGGCGGCGCTTGTGCTCCTCGATGATCTGCTTTTCCTGCTTCTGCTTTTCCTTGGGATCAATGCGCTCCTTGCTGGAGGCATTGCGGGAGGAAACGCGCACATCCATGACGATGCCGACGCAGCCCGAGGGGACGCGCAGGGAGGTGTCCTTCACATCGGCGGCCTTCTCGCCGAAGATGGCGCGCAGGAGTCGTTCCTCGGGGGCCAGTTCGGTCTCGCTCTTCGGCGTGATCTTGCCGACGAGGATGTCGCCGGGCTTCACCTCGGCGCCGACACGGATGACGCCGTCGGGACCGAGATCCTTGAGGGCCTCCTCGCCGACGTTGGGAATGTCCCGGGTGATCTCCTCGGGGCCCAGCTTGGTGTCGCGGGCACCGATCTCGAACTCGTCGATATGGATGGAGGTGTAGATGTCCTCCTTCACGATGCGCTCGGAGATGACGATGGCATCCTCGAAGTTGTAGCCGTTCCAAGGCATGAACGCGACCAGCACGTTGCGCCCGAGGGCGAGCTCGCCGTGCTCGGTGTTCGGCCCGTCGGCGAGGACCTGGCCGGCCTTCACCTTCTCGCCGCGGCGGACGATGGGCTTCTGGTTGATGCAGGTGCCCGCGTTCGAGCGCATGAACTTGCGCAGCGGGTAGACGTAGGTGCCGTTCTCCTTGTCGCTCTTCAGCTTGAAGGGGTTCGTCATGAACTGCGCCTCGGAGCAGGGCAGCTCGCCGTCCTTCGTCACGATGACGATCTCCGCGGTGGCGGCGGCAACGATGCCGGAACCTTCGGCGACGACGACGGCACGGGAGTCGCGGGCGACCTTGCCCTCCATCCCCGTGCCCACGTAGGGAGACTCGGAGACGAGGAGCGGCACACCCTGGCGCTGCATGTTCGATCCCATGAGAGCGCGGTTGGCGTCGTCGTGCTCGAGGAAGGGAATGAGCGAGGCGGCCACGGAGACGAGCTGCTTCGGCGAGACGTCCATGTAGGTCGCGGCCTCGGGCTCCACTTCGATGAACTCGCCGAGGTGGCGCACAGTGATGCGCTCGGTGAGGAAATTGCCTTTGTCGTCGATGGGATTGTTCGCCTGGGCGATGAGGTAGCTTTCCTCCTGGTCGGCGGTGAGGTAGTCGATCTTCTTCGAGACCTTGCCCTTCACGATGCGGCGGTAGGGCGTCTCGATGAAGCCGAACTCGTTGATCCGGGCGTAGCAGCTCATCGAGTTGATGAGACCGATGTTCGGACCTTCCGGCGTCTCGATCGGGCAGATCCGGCCGTAGTGCGAGGGATGGACGTCGCGGACCTCGAATCCGGCGCGGTCGCGGTTGAGGCCGCCGGGCCCGAGGGCGGAGAGGCGCCGCTTGTGGGTCAGTTCGGACAGAGGGTTGATCTGGTCCATGAACTGGCTGAGCTGGGAGCGTCCGAAGAAGTCGCGCACGACGGCGGCGAGGGCCTTCGGATTGACCAGCTTGGACGGCGTCATCCCGTCGAGCCCGATGTCAAAGAGGGTCATGCGCTCCTTCACGAGGCGCTCGGTGCGGGCGAGGCCCACGCGGCACTGGTTCGCGAGCAGCTCGCCCACGGCACGGATGCGGCGGCTGCCGAGGTGGTCGATGTCGTCGAGGACGCCCTCGCCGCGGCGGAGGCCGAAGAGATAGGCCATCGAGACGAGGAAGTCGTCGGCGGTGATGACGCGCTCGTTCTCGTCCACGTCGAGGCCGAGCTTCTGGTTGATCTTGTAGCGGCCGACGCGGGTGAGGTCGTACTTCTTCGGATCGAAGAAGAGGCGCTTCAGCAGGGCGCGGGCGTTGGCCACGGTCGGCGGGTCGCCGGGGCGGAGGCGGCGGTAGATGTCCTTGAGAGCCTCCTCCTCGTTCTTCGCGGGATCCTTGCGGAGCGACTTGATGAGAAGGTCGTCGTGCGAGGCGGTGACGCAGGGCACCGACTTCACGCCGAGGGCGTGGAGCTGGGTGATGGTCGCGAGGGTGAGCGGCTCGTAGGCCTTGGCCACGACCATGTCGCCGTCGAGGACGTCGTGGAAGATGACCTTGTTGGCCAGCTCGGCCTCGTTGATCGCCGGATCGATCTTGAGCTTCTCGATGTCGTAGAACTGCTCGATGATGTCCTCGTCGGTCGGGTAGCCGATGGCGCGGAGGAAGGTCGTGGCGAGGAACTTCCGGCGGCGGCGGCGGCGGTCGAGGTAGACGTAGAGGAGGTCGTTCGTGTCGAACTGCACCTCCATCCAGGTGCCGCGGTCGGGAATGATGCGGAAGCCGAAGAGCGTCTTGCCGTTGAGGTGAAGGTTCGTCTCGAAACAGACGCCGGGCGAGCGGTGGAGCTGGCTGACGATGACGCGCTCCGCCCCGTTGATGACGAAGGTGCCGCGCAGGGTCATCATGGGCAGCTCGCCCATGTAGACGCGCTCTTCCTTGGTGCCGGTCTCGTCGGTCAGCGAAAACGTCACGTAGAGCGGGGCGCTGAAGGTCTCGCCGTCGCGGAGCGACTCGAGGGCGGTCTGCTTCGGCTCGCCGACCTCGTACTTCGCGAAGTCGAGCGTGAACTTCTCGTCGTAGCTCTGGATGGGGAAGACCTCGCGGAACACCGACTGCAAGCCGGTGGAAACACGGGTTTCCGGCGCGATTTCCTGCTGCAGGAACTCCTTGTAGGAATCGAGCTGCACCTCGATCAGATTCGGCGTCTCGATGGCCTCCTCGATCTTGCCAAAATACAAACGTTCAAGTTTCTCGGGTCGTGCTGACATAGGGCGCTGCTGAGGTTGGTCTGGAGGTCTTCTCGATTCGCCTTCCGTCACGCAGTTTCCGCGCAACACCCACGCAGGTGTACACGCGGAAACGCCGAAGCCGAAAGGCTGTCGTCAAAAAAAGAGACGACGAAGCCCGGGTGCTCGAAGGAAAGCACCCGGGATTCGACGTCACTTTAGCTTGGGAGTCGGCTTGAAACCACTTTTTTGGATCTCTACGATTGACGCAAGGATTCGTTTGTAAAGGCCGGAGCGAAGGGAAATCCCGGTCCGGCGGACCGGACCGGGATCGAAAGAATCGGATCACTTGAGCTCGACTTTGGCGCCAGCCTCCTCGAGCTTCGCCTTGATCGCGGCGGCTTCGTCCTTGTTCGCCCCTTCCTTGACGGGAGTCGGAGCCTTCTCGACGAGGGCCTTCGCGTCGGCGAGACCGAGGCCGGGGACGGCTTCGCGAACCGCCTTGATGACGCCGATCTTGTTGTCGCCGAAGGAGGTCAGGACGACGTCGAAGGAGGTCTTCTCCTCGGCGGCCTCGCCACCTCCGCCGCCGCCGGCGGGAGCTGCGGCAACGGCCACGGGAGCCGCGGCGCTGACGCCCCATTTTTCTTCGAGAGCTTTGACGAGGTCGGCGACCTCGAGGACGGTGAGTCCGCTCAGTTGTTCCACTAGTGCGCTGGTATCTGCCATATCGTTGGTTGGGTGTCGCCGCACCGGAGGGCGCTCCGGCAATTAACACGCCGCGCTCGGCGTTCGGCAAGGAACCCGGTTTTTGGTTTTCTTTGTCGTTCCGACCGCCCCTTCCGAGGAGCGGCCAAAGGTTTTCTTAAGAGGTTGGAGAGCCTCAGCCCTGGTCGGCCTTGGCCTGAAGGATACGGGCGAGCGAAGCCGCCGGCTCGTTGAGGACGGAGACCAGCTTCTGGGCGGGCGAGTTGAGCAGGCCGAGGAATTGGGCCTGGAGGATCTCGAGAGAGGGAAGGTCCGCGAGAGCCACGACCTTCGATTCGTCGAGGTAGGCCCCGTCGAGGACGCCGCAGCGGATGCCGGGCTTGCCGGCGGTCTCCTTGGCATAGACCTTGAGGACCTTCGCCGAGGCGCAGACATCGCTTTCGCCGGTCACGATGGCGGTCTGCCCGCTGAGATGCCCGGCCAGTTCGGCGGGATACTCCACCGAAGCCGCCGCCTGCTTGACGAAGGTGTTTTTCGCGACCTGGAGCTTCGCGCCGGTCTCGGAGAGGCGCTTCCGGAGCGCCTCGAACTGGGAGACCTTCATCCCGCCGTAGTCGACCACGATCAGGAAGGGCGACGCGTCGATGCGGGAGAGAATTTGGTCGATGGCGATTTTCTTGAGAACTTTCATCGGTTCGGAAAGGTTCGGAGTGGGAGGTTCAATGGATCAGTGCCAGGCGGAGACGTCCACTTTGATCCCCGGAAGCATCGTCGCGGCCAGAGTGCCCTTCTGGATGAAGACGCCCTTCGCGACGGCCGGACGGGCCGCAGCGACGGAGTCGACCACCGCCTTGCCGTTCTCGACCAGCATCTTCTCGTCGAAGGAGAGCTTTCCGATCGGGGCGGAGATGTTGCCGTTCTTGTCCAGCTTGAAGTCGATCCGGCCGGCCTTGACCGCCTTGACCGCCGCGGCGGTGTCGTCGGTGACGGTGCCCGTCTTCGGATTCGGCATCAGACCGCGGGGGCCGAGCTGCCGGCCCAGCTTCCGCACTTCGGACATGGCCGAAGGCGTCGCGATGACGGCGTCGAAATCCATGAAGCCGCCCATGACCTCCTTGATCAGGGCCTCGAAGCCAACGTGCTCCGCTCCGGCGTTCTTCGCCTCGGTCGCGGCCTCGCCCTCGGCGAAGACCAGCACGCGCACGTCCTTGCCCGAACCATGCGGGAGCGGGCAGGTGCCACGCACCATCTGGTCGGACTGGCGCGGATCCACCCCCATGCGGAAGGTCAGGGTCACCGTCTGGTCGAATTTCGGTGCGGGGAGCGTCTTCACCAGCGCAACCGCCTCCTCGATCGAGTAGACATTGGCCGCATTCACCAGGGCGGCGGCGGACCTGTATCGTTTGCTTCGTTTCTTGGCCATCGTTTGGATGCAGTGCGAACGGGCGTTTCCTCGCCCTCCTGCGGGGTTTGGGTTTCTTCGGAAAAAATCAGTCGACGATCTCAAGCCCCATCTGGCGGGCCGTGCCGGCAAGGATGCGGCAGGCAGCCTCCTCGTCGCGGGTGTTCATGTCCTCCATCTTGTAGCGGGCCACCTCGAGGAGCTTGGCCTGGCTGATCTTGCCGATCTTCTTCTTGTTCGGTTCGCTCGAGCCGGAGGCGATGTTGGCGGCCTTCTTCAGGAGAACCGCAGCGGGGGATTTCTTCGTGATGAAAGTGAAGCTCTTGTCGGCGTAGACACTGATGACGACCGGCAGAATGTCCCCTTCGGCACCCTGGGTCTGCGCATTGAACTGCTTGCAGAACTCCATGATGTTGACACCCGCCTGACCGAGCGCCGGACCCACCGGCGGGGAGGGGTTCGCCTTGCCTGCGGGAATCTGCAGCTTGATCTGTTTCACTACTTCTTTGGCCATCGTGCTTCTTGGTTAAATTGGTTAGGGGATCGTCTCATCGCTGGACACAGGAGGAGGCCCTCAGCCCGCCTCGACTTGCCAGTATTCGAGGGGCACCAAGGTCTCGCGTCCGAAAATGTTGACGGAGACCATCAGCTCGCCCTTCTCCTCGTTGATCTCGGCGATGACGCCGGTCTGACCTTGGAAAGGACCGTCGGAAACGACCACGGAGTCGCCCACCTCGTGCGAGACGGCGGGCTTGACGCTGCCCTCGCGCTCCTTGATCTGCGCGAGCATGCTGTCGACCTCGTGCTTCGGCATGGGGAGAGGGTGACCCTTCGTGCCGGCAAAATTGATGACCCCGTCGGTCTCCTGGATGAAATACCACGTGCGGTCCACAAGGGTGTTGTCATCGTTCAGCAGGTGCATGTTGACGATGATGTAGCCCGGATAGAACTTGCGGTTCGCCTCGCGCTTCTGGCCGCCGCGCACCTCGGAGACGCGCTCCTGCGGAACCAGCACCTCGTAGACGAGGTCGCCCATTTCCTCGACCTCGATGCGCCGCTCCAGACTGTCGCGGACCTTCATCTCCTGGCCGGAGAGCACCTGGATCACATACCACTGGTCCTGCGCTTGGGGAATCGTCGGCATCGAAAGGGAGTGAATGGAGTTCGGAATCGGCGGGATCAGAATCCGCTCGTGAGGAAAGTCATCGCCTGGCGCATGGCGAAATCGATGGTGGCGACAAAGGCGCCGAGAAGGACCATCGCCACGAGAACGACGACGGTGGAGTCGATCAACTGCTTGTATTTCTTGACGCCCTTCTCCTTCGGATCCCACGGCCAAGTAGCCTTCCGAAGTTCGCCGCGCACCTCACCAAGATATTTTCCCACTTTCATCGTCTCTGCTGTCGGTCGTTCCGTCGCCGCATCCGCGGCTCCGAAACTGGCAGGGCAGGCGAGACTCGAACTCGCAACCAACGGTTTTGGAGACCGCTA
>CAYSZN010000202.1:0-6748 GCA_964435425.1 uncultured Akkermansia sp.
AGCAGCTCCTCAAGGAAGGCGTCGCCCAGGCCTACGACGTCCACGGCAGCGCCCAACGTGTGCCCCTTCTCGGCGCCGTCGGTCCGCTCCAGTTCGAAGTGATGAAGGCCCGCCTCGAGGGCGAATACAACGTCGACTGCCGTCTCGAAGGTTCGCCCTGGTCCGTCGCCCAATGGGTCCGCCCGAAGAATCCCGCGCCCGAGACGAACCGGCGCGACGCCCCTCCCCTCGCCCTGCCCTCCGGCTGCTCCCTCGCCCTCGACCAGGACGAGCAATGGCTCGTCCTCCTCCCCGCCGCCTACCTCGTGGGCATCCTCCACGAGCGCAACAGCGGCTACGAATTCTCCCCCACTCCCTTCGACAAGGCCAAGGGATGATCGCGATGGGATGGCTCGAATGGGGCGAGCTCTCCGCCGCCCTCCTCGCTCTCGCCGCCCTCGCCCTCCTGCTGCGCCGCCGCGCCCAGCGCCGTCGCGACCGCGCCGCCCGCCTCTCGCGCCCCTTCAATCCGGCGGAGAAAGCCATCCTCGACCGCGACTTCCCCCGCTGGCGCGACCTGCCTCCGGAGCTGTGCCAACGCCACGCCGGCATCGCCCGCGTCCTCATGGAGGAGAAGAACTACGAACCCTGCGGCGGCCTGCCCGAAGTGACGGAGGAGATGAAGCTGCTCATCGCCGCGCAGGCCGCGCTAGTCCTCCTCGGCAGGGACCGGCACGGCTTCTTTCCGAGACTCCGCTCCATCCTCGTCTATCCCGGCGGCTTCCGCGATCCCGGGAGACGCCGCTTCGGCATCGACGACGAATCCCGCGGCATCCTCTACGGCGAATCCTGGGAGACCGGATCGGTCATCCTCTCCTGGGACAACGTCGTCGCCGGAGGCCGCCGCGCCGACGACGGGATGAACGTCGTCGTCCATGAGTTCGCCCATCAGCTCGACCAGGACAACGGCGCTGCCGACGGCGTGCCGCATCTCAGGTCACGCGAGGACTACGCCCGCTGGAGCGAGGTGATGGGACGCCACTACGACGAGCTCGTCGAAGCCTCCAAGACCCGCGACCCCGAGCCCTTCCTCGATCCCTACGGCGCGACCCATCCCTGCGAGTTCTTCGCCGTCGCCTCCGAAACCTTCTTCGAAGACCCCGCCGATCTGGAGGAGGAGCATCCCGAGCTCTACGCCGAACTGGCGACCTTCTACGGACTGGATCCAGCCCGGTGGGAAAGGTCCGCGGGAGAACCGCAGTAGGAACGGTCCGAGCCGTCGCATGGGCATCCTGCCCACGCCTTCGACGGGGAAGACGGCCGGCCGAAAACAAACACCCATCGCTGGAAAACCCGGCCTCCCTGCCGAGGCCACATCACGGACCTGCACGGGGGACGGAAGCTTGGCAGCTTCCGCTACGGCTCCGCGCCACCGCAACGGCACGCTCCGTCGTGCCCGGCGGTGCGTCCGTACCGCCCCCGCTCAGGCAAAAACCCGCCTTGCTCTTCGGGCGGACAAAGCGAATCTAAAGGGTTCCGCCGTCCGCCCTGTCATCGCTGTCCTTTGCTTCCCTCGTGATCCTCGACCCGATGAACGCCCGCCTCCTCGCCCTGACCTTGCTGTTTGTCGGCGCGGCACCGCCGCTCCTCGGCCAGACACCGGGGCAGTTGGATACGTCGTTCGAGAGCGGCTCCTTCGTAGACGGTGTTGTCACCGCCGTTGCTCCGGCAGGCGGCGGCAAGGTCTACATCGGTGGCGATTTCACTACGGTGCGCGGGGCACTGCGCAACGACATCGCCCGTCTCAATGCCGATGGCAGCGCCGACCCCAGCTTCAACCCCGGCTCCGGCTTCGGGCCGAACAGCGTGGTCGATGCCCTCGCCGTGCTGTCGGACGGCAAGGTGCTCGTCGTCGGTGGATTCACCAGCTACAACGGCACGCCGTGCAACCGCATCGCCCGGCTCAATGCCAACGGCAGCCTCGACGCTTCCTTCACCCCCGGCTCCGGCGCGAGCGGCAGGATCCTTTCTCTCGCGCTGCAACCAGACGGCAAGGTACTGATCGGCGGCAACTTCACCAGCTACAACGGCACGCCACGCCACCGCATCGCCCGGCTCAATGCCAACGGCAGCCTCGACACCTCCTTCAACTCCGGCTCCGGCGCGAACAGCTCGGTCGCTTCCCTCGCCGTGCGGTCGGACGGCAAAGTGCTCCTCGGCGGCGCGTTCACCAGCTACAACGGCACGCCGCGCCACCGCGTCGCCCGGCTCAATGCCAACGGCAGCCTCGACACCGACTTCGACCCCGGCTCCGGCGCGAACGATGCGATCCTTTCCCTCGCCCCTCTGCCGGACGGCAAGGTGCTGATCGGCGGTTGGTTCACCAGCTACGGCGGCACGGCGCGCCACCGCATCACCCGGCTCAATGCCAACGGCAGTCTCGATCCCTCCTTCGACCCCGGCTCCGGCGCAAACGCCGCAGCCTATTCCCTCGCCGTGCAATCGGACGGCAGAGTGCTCTTCGGCGGCAGGTTCACCAGCTACGACGGCACGGAGCGCAAGGGTCTCGCCCGTCTCAATTCTGACGGCAGCCTCGACACCACCTTCGACCCGGCCACCGGAGCGAACAGCGAGGTCTTGTCCATCGTCATGCAATCGGACGGCAAGGTACTCCTCGGCGGAGTATTCCTCAACCACGACAGCGCGTATGCCGACGGCGTCGCCCGTCTCAACTCCGACGGCAGCCTCGATCCCTCCTTCATCCCCGGCTCTGGAGCGAACCACCAGATCCTTTCCCTCGCCGCGCAGCCGGACGGCAAGGTGCTTCTCGGCGGCGGCTTCACCGGCTATGGCGGCACGACTCGCAACCGCATCGCCCGGCTCAATACCGACGGCAGCCTCGATCCCTCCTTCGATCCCGGCTCCGGCGCGAACCACTCGATCCTTTCCCTCGCTGTGCAGCCGGACGGCAAAGTGCTCGTCGTCGGCTGGTTCACCAACTACGGCGGCACGGCGCGCAACTACATCGCTCGGCTCAACACCGACGGCAGTCTCGACACCGACTTCGCCCCCGGCTCCGGCGCGAACCATGTGATTTCTTCCTTCGCCCTGCAGCTGGATGGCAAGGTGCTTGTCAGCGGCAATTTTACCAGCTACAACGGCACGGCTCGCAACTACATCGCCCGTCTCAATGCCGACGGTAGCCTCGACACCTCCTTCAACCCCGGTTCCGGTGCGAGCAGCCCGGTCAGTTCCTTCTTCGTGCAGCCGGACGGCAAAGTGCTGATCGGCGGCGGCTTCACCAGCTACAACGGCACAGCCCGCCACCGCATCGCCCGGCTCAATCCCGACGGCAGCCTCGACACTTCCTTCAACCCCGGCTCCGGCGCGGACGGCATGGTCTATTCCCTCGCTGTTCAGTCGGATGGAAAGGTGCTCCTCGGCGGCAATTTTACCAGCTACGACGGGGTGCCGCGCAACCGCATCGTTCGTCTCAACGCCGATGGCAGCCTCGACACCTCCTTCGACCCCGGCTCCGGCGCGAACGAAGCGGTCGATTCCATCGCCGTGCAATCGGACGGCAAAGTGCTCGTCGGCGGCTACTTCACCAACTACAACGACACGGCCCGCCACCGCATCGCCCGGCTCAATGCCGACGGCAGCCTCGACACCTCCTTCAATCCCGGCTCCGGCGCAAACAACACGGTCAGCGCCCTCGCCCTGCAGCCGGACGGCAAGGTGCTCGTCGGTGGCTCGTTCACCATCTACAACGGCACGGCTCGCAGCTTCCTCCTGCGCACGGCGAACGATCCGGCCGTCCAGGTCCTCGCCGCATCCAGCCCCACCCAAATGCGATGGCTGCGCGGAGGTTCGGCCCCGGTGGCGGAACAGGTGACGTTCGAGTATTCTCCCAACGGCGAAACGTGGACCCCGCTCGGAGCCGCCACCCGCATCGGCGGCGGCTGGGAGCTGAGCGGCCTGAGCCTGCCCAGCACCGGCCAGCTCCGCGCGCGAGGCCGGTCCAACGGCAGCTCCTCCATCGTCGAGCAGAGCGTCGTCTACACCTCCTACAGCCCCGCGCCCGAAATCTCAGTGAGCGGCAACGGAACGGACATCACCAGCGGCGACAGCACCCCCGGCGCGGCGGACCACACCGACTTCGGCACGACGGACGGCTCGGTGACGCGCACCTTCACCATCGCGAACAGCGGCCCGGGCCTTCTCGCCCTCACCGGCATCCCCACCGTGGCGCTCGACGGCAGCCCGGCCTTCCGCGTCGTCCAGCCACCCGCCTCGCCTCTCGTCGCGGCGTGGAGCGGCACCCAGACCTTCCAGATCGCCTTCGCTCCCACGACACCGGGACCTCACGCCGCCACCGTCAGCATCGCCAGCAGCGACGCGGACGAGAACCCCTTCACCTTCGCCATCTCGGGCGAGGCCGACCTCTCGGACAACGCGGACCTCTCCGGCCTCTCCTTGAGCGGCGGCACGCTCGCCCCCGCCTTCGCCAGCGGCACGCCCCACTACAGCGCCAGCGTCGGGAACCCGACGGTCTCCATCACCGCGACGCGGGCGCAGGCCAACGCCACCCTCCACCTCCGCGTCAATGGCGGCAGCTATATGCCCATCGCCTCCGGCAGTCCGAGCAGCCCGCTCGCGCTCACCCTCGGGGCGAACACCGTGGACGTGCGCGTCACCGCCCACGCGGAGAATACGCAGACCTACACGATCGCCGTGGCCCGACTCGAGCGTCCCACCGTGAGCTCGCCCACGAGCACCTCGATCACCGCCACCGGCGCGACTCTCGGCGGCAATGTCGTCACCGACGGCGAAGCCCCCATCGTCGAGCGGGGGATCGTCTACTCCGTCAGCACGACCAATGCGAGCCCGACCATCGGCGGGACCGGCGTGATGAAAGCCACCGCCTCCGGGACGACGGGCGCCTTCACCGTGCCGGTGACGGAACTGGCCAACGGCACCGTCTACGCCTTCAAGGCCTACGCCACCAACAGCGAGGGGACCGGCTACAGCGCCGTCGCGACCTTCGTCACGGACACCCGGGTGACCTTCAACGGAGGAACCGCCACCTACGTCCGTTTCATTTCACCTGGCGAAAGCCACCGCTTCGAGTTCGCCCTCGCGGGACCGCGCCTCGTCTCCCTCTCCGCCACGAGCGGAGCCGTGCTGGGAGCCGAACTGCGCGATGCCGCCGGCAAGGTGGTCGCCGTCTCCAACAGCACCGCCGGTTTTGTCCTCGACGGGCCGCTCCTCGCGGGGGACTACGTGCTGGAGGTCCGCCGCCCGACCGGCGCAGGCGGGGCGCAGAGCTACACGCTCGCCCTCGACGCGGGCACGGTGGCGGTGCCGCGCCCCGACGTGGCCGTCGGTCCCTCGCTCTCGCGTCTCGTGGGACGGAATGCCCACACCGGGCTCCAGCAGTCGGTGCTGGCCTCGAAGAAGGCGCGCCCTGTGACGGCCCACGCGGCCATCGTCAACCGCGGCAGCCTGCCCGATGCGCTGACAGTGCGGGCGGGGAAGGGCAACGGCTTCTTCAAGGTGGCCTACTTCGCGCCGGGCAACGTGACCGCAGCGCTGCTGTCCGGAAGCCACCGGACGCCCGTCCTGAAGAGCGGAGACGCGGAGGCCGCGATCCGCGTGTCGGTGAAGCCGAACAAACGGAAGCTGACGAAGAAAAAGGGCGGAAAGAACACCATCCTCAAGAAGACGCTGAACCTGCCCGTCGCAGCAGAATCGGTCTCCAATCCAGCAGCAAAGGACAAGGCCACGATCCGCGTGCAGGTGAAGTAGGTGCTGGCGGGGCATCCGGCGGGGCAATCGCATGGTAGGGACGTCTCGCCGAGGCGTCCGCCGGAAGATCGGGCCAAGACAGCGCGGGCGGTGCGTCCTACCCTCTTGGATCGAACGCCATACCCTGTTTCGTCAGGAATCGCATCATCAGCGAAAATCAGCCCCATCAGCGGTCCCAAAATCCTCCGCCGGAGCGGGCAGGAGTGCCCGCGCTCCCCTCCTCACCTTTCGAAGGAACTTTGAACCTTGAACCTGAAACCCAAAGCATTCACGGCGTGACCTTCCACGCCCAAGCCTCGTCGAAGAATCCCGCATCGGCGATCTTGCCCGGACGAACCGTGCTCGGCGCTTCGCTGAGATCGACGACCGCCCAGTCGGGAAGCTTGGGAACCTGCCGGGCGTTGTTGAGATAGTCGTATTCGCGGTAGGTGAAGCTGCTGTTGACGACGACGTAGCGCCGGGGATTCAGGGGATTCGGGTAGATGAGAACGGGGACGTGCCCCGAGGCGGCATGGCTCTTGCCGTTCGCCTTGACCGCTTCGGCAGTCCATTCGACGGGAAGCTGGGCGAGGATGCGCTTGAGCACGGCGTTGCTGGACGGGTCGCCCCAGAGGACGAGGTTCTTGTCGGCGATGTCGGCTTCGCTCAGCTCCGTGTCCTTCACCTGGATCACGTCGCCGCGGAACTGCCGTCGCCATTCCTGCACGGCGCGCCCGAGCTCGGCATCGACCCATTGGCCGACGGATTCGTTGAGCGCGGGGCCAGTCGGGGTGACGAAGACAAAGCCGTCCATGAAGGCATCGTCGATGGGCCCCTGAAGACCGTGGACCTTGGCAAGCGGCGCGTCGGTGCTCCCCGCTTCGGTCACTTGCCATTGATCCCCCGCTTTGACAAAACCAACGCGGAAGGAGCGGTCGGAGGCGGGTTTCACAGCGACAGGCACCTTGGCTCCGTCGATCTC
>CAYSZN010000203.1:0-6741 GCA_964435425.1 uncultured Akkermansia sp.
AGTGAACGGTGGGGAGGTGTGAGCGGCAGTTCGAGTTTTCTGAAATGTTCCGATTGTAGACTCCGGCAAATCAATGCGAATTGCGGCCACCATTCTCTTCATTTTGGGAGCAATGTTCTCGTCCGCAGCAATTGACAGATGGCGATTGCCCTACAATGAGCAAGGCAGATACTTCGATGCCGAAAACGGTATCGTTCTTGATGAAGGCGGCGTTCTTGTTTATGTCGTCATTGCTCTCATCCTTCTGCTCGCCGCTTCTTGTCTTTTGCTGATAAATCTGATTCACCGAAGAAAAGAGATGAGGCAAGAATTTAGAGGCTAGCGTTTCGACAACGCAGACCTCCTACCAAGGAGCGGGACTTTCCAAGTCCCGTCTTGCTGATGGGGACTTGGGAAAGTCCCCCTCCTTGACTTTCTCCGAGCCACGATGATGAAACGGTCGGATCAAGGACGTTTGACCGTTGGAAAGTCAGTGGTTTCTTGAGCCAAACGAAAACCAATCCTCCCCTCCTCCATGACCCCTGACTCATCCACCTTCCTCTACTCCCTCCTCAACACCCCCAGCCCGACCGGCTTTGAGGTCCGCGGGCAGCGGGTCTGGGCGAATCGCTGCCGCGAGTTCGCCGACTCGGTCGAGAGCGACGCCTACGGCAACGCCTGGGCCACGGTGAACGGCTCCGATCCCGAGGGACCGCGCATCATGATCGAGGCGCACGCCGACGAGATCGGCTTCATCGTGAAATACATCGCCGACGACGGTTTCCTCCGCGTCGATCGCATCGGCGGATCGGACTGGGCGAACGCGCGGGGACGGCGACTCACGATCTTCGGCGACCAAGGCGAGGTGCTCGGCATCGTCGGCAACACCGCGATCCACATCCGTGACCGCAAGGATGGCGAGAAGGCGCCCGAGGTTCACGAGTTGTTCGTCGATGTCGGGGCCTCCAACGCGGCCGAAGTCGCGGAGATGGGCATCCGCGGGGGCCATCCCGCCGTGTACGCCGACGGGGCCGTGCCCTTCGGGAAGAACCGCATCGTGGGCCGTGCCCTCGACAACCGCATCGGCGGCTTCATCGTTTCCGAAGTGATCCGCCGTCTCGCCGAGTCGGAGTCGCGCCCCACCGCGACCTGCCTCGCCCTCAACGCGGTGCAGGAGGAGATTGGCGGCCATGGCGCGACGATGGCGGCCTACCACCTGAAGCCCGACCTCTGCCTCGTCCTCGACGTGACCCACGCGACCGACAGCCCCGACATCAAGCATCCCCAGCACGGCAAGGTCGTCCTCGGCGGCGGGCCTTCGCTCACCCACGGCACCGCGAACCATCCCGTGATGGTGCGCCGTCTCATCGACCTCGCCGGGGAACACGGCATTCCGATCCAGCACGAGGCTTCCTCGCGCTACACGGGCACCGACACCGACTCGATCTTCCTCGTCCGCGGCGGCATTCCCTGCGCCCTGGTCTCGCTGCCGCTGCGCTACATGCACTCCATCGTCGAGATGGCCGACTTCGACGATGTCGAGAATGTGATCCGGCTGATGACGGCCTTTGTGCAATCAGTGAAGACCGGCGACCGCTTCGCGGTGGAAATCTGAGAACCTCCCTGGGAGCTGGACGTTTGCGCCTCCCCTGGAGGAAGCATGATTTTCCCTTGCTCCCTTCGGAAGGGGCGCGTTTGCTGCGCCTCTCCATGCCTTTGCATCTCGTCGACCACCCCGTGATCCGCGAACGGCTCACCCGCATCCGTTCCGTCCATTCCAGCACATCGGTGTTCCGCGAAGCGCTTCACGATGTCTCGCGGCTGCTTTGCTACGAAGTCGTGCGGGACTTCGAAACGGTCGCCGTGCCCGTCCCGACGCCGCTCTGCGAAGCCGAAGGCCACCGCCTGGCCCGTCCCGTGGTGCTCGTGCCCATCCTGCGCGCCGGACTTGGCATGCTGAGAGGCTTCTCCGACATTCTCGGCGAAGCGGCGATCGGCACGATCGGTCTCCGCCGCGACGAGGAGACGCTCGCGCCGCACCTCTACCATTGCCGCCTTCCCCCCAGCCTTGCCGACGCCGAGGTCATCCTGCTGGACCCGATGCTCGCGACCAGCGGCAGCGTCGGCGAGGCCATCGACGAGCTGAAGGCGACGGGCGCTTCGCGGATCCGCTTCGCCTGCCTCATCGCCGCGCCCGAGGGCGTCGCCGCCTTCACCGCCCGCCATCCCGACATCCCCGTCTACGCCGCCGCCCTCGACCGATGCCTCGACGAGCACGCCTACATCGTGCCCGGTCTCGGCGACGCGGGGGACCGCTATTTTGGAACCTGAAACCCTTCAGTGCGATGAAACTTCCCGCCACCTTCCTCGTCTCTCTCGCCTGCGCTTCGCTCGCCGCCGAAACGCCGGAAACGGTCTACCTGAACGGCAAGATCGTGACCCTCGACGCGGTGGAATCCATCGCCGAAGCGCTCGCCATCCGGGACGGCGCGATCCTCGCGGTGGGGTCGAACGAGGAGATCCGCGCTCTCGCCGGGCCGGGCACGGAAACGGTCGATCTGGAAGGGAGGACGGTCATCCCCGGCATCGTCGAAAGCCACTGCCACAGCATCGGAGCGTCCCGCGCGGCGCTTTCCGGCGAGTATCGGGAGCTCCGCAGCATCGCGGAGGTGCAGGACTGGATCCGTCGGCGCGCCGCCGAAACGCCGCCGGGCACTTGGATCGAGGTTCCACGCAACGAGATCACCCGCCTCGCCGAGCGCCGCTTTCCCACGCCGGAGGAGCTCGACGCCGCGACCACGGAGCATCCGGTGCTCTTCGTCGCGGTGACCAAGTCGGTGCTCAATTCGCGAGGCTGGCGGGAGATCGGCGTCACCGATCCCTCCAGCCCGGTGCCCAACGGCGAAGTGGAGTTCGAGGACGGGCGGCCGGTGCTGATGCGTGGCGGCCAGGCGCTGGTGCGCGGACGCATGCCCAGCCCCCGTCCGCATCCGCCCGAGGAGGTCCAGGCCAAGCATGAGGAGCTCGTCGCCATCTACAACAGCGTGGGCATCACCTCCATCTTCGAGCGCGCCACCGACCGGGCCGGTTTCGATTTCTTCCGCCGCCAGGCGCGGGACGGGAGGCTGAACGTGCGCGTCCGGGGCACCTTCCGCTTTTCCGCAAGGGATGCGGCAGGGGTGGAATCCTATCTCGGGCAACTCGGGATCGAGCCCGGCGAGGGCGACGACATGGTGCGTGCCGTGTGCCTCAAGATCACCGTCGACGGCGGCATCCACTGGGGCACGGTGTGGCTGAGCGAACCCCACGGCGAGAAGCGCACCGCCTTCTACCGAAACACCGATCCCGCCTACACCGGCAGCCAGAGCTACACGCCTGCGCAGATGGAGGAGATCTTCGCCGCCGTCAACCGCCGCGGCTGGCCCATGAGCGCCCACGTCACCGGCGACGGAGGCGCGATGGCCGTGCTCCGCGCCGTCGAGACCGTGGCCCGCGACCAGCCCGACATCCGGGACCGCCGCTTCAACCTCATCCACTGCTATTTTCCCACCGCGGAGATGGCGGCGTTGGCGAAGGAGGTCAACGCCGGGGTCGATACCCAGGGCTATCTCTACTACCGCGACGCCGATTTCATCGCCAAGATCTACGGCCTCGAATGGGCGGAGCGCTTCATGGGACTCGGGGAATGGGCCAAGGTCGGCGTGCCCGTGGGGCTCAACAGCGACCACATGATCGGCTTCGATCCCGACCGGGCGATGAATTCGTTCAATCCGTTCCTGATGCTCGACATCGCGGTCAACCGGCGCGACGACCACGGCAATACCTACGGACCGGAACAGCGCCTGAGCCGCCTCGACGCGCTCCGCTGCCTCACCGTCTGGCCCGCATGGCTGAGCTTCGACGAGGAGCGGCTCGGCACGCTCGAAGCGGGCAAGCTGGCCGATTTCGTGGTGCTCGACCGCGACTACCTCACCTGCGATCCCGACGAAATCCGGCAGATCCGCCCCTGGCGGACGGTGCTCGCCGGTCGAACGGTGTTCGCCCGGTGAACGCCCATGCCTCGTCCCCACATGGAGGAGGCTTGAAAAGTCCCGACGGGATCGGATCGCGAGGGACTCGATCGCGGCGGAAAAGCGCTTCGGAAGGCGGGCCGATTCTGGCACACTCTGTGGAAAATCCGGAGACTCGACAGGGTGCGATCGGCAAGACAACAGGGTTGGATCGGCGCAGCGCTCTCCCTCGCCATCGCGTGGGCGGCGGGACCGTGCCTCGCGGCATCGACGGCGGTCGACTATCTGCGCGACATCAAGCCGGTGCTGCACGAACGCTGCTACGCCTGCCACGGAACGCTGAAGCAGCAGGGCGGGCTGCGCCTGGACACGGCGAAGCGCCTGCTGGCCGGAGGCAAGAGCGGGCCGGCGGCGGTGCCGGGAAAGCCGGAGGCCGGCTCCCTGCTGCACCGGCTCACGACCGATGACGAGCACGAGCGCATGCCGCTCGAGGCTGCGCCGCTCAAGCCCGAGCAGATCGCCGCAATCCGGGCCTGGATCGAGGCGGGCGCACCGGTGCCGCCGGACGAGCGTGGAGAGGACGATCCACTGCAGCACTGGTCGTTCCAGCGGATCGAGCGTCCGGCAGTGCCTTTGGAGGCGAAGACGCAAAATCCCATCGACGCCTTCCTCGCCCGCAGCCATGCCGAGCATGGGCTGTCGCCGCAGCCGGAGACGGAACGGTCCCTGCTGCTGCGCCGTCTCTATCTCGATCTGATCGGACTGCCGCCCACGCTGGAGCAACTCGACGACCCGCGCGACGATGCGGTCATCGTGGAAGAACTGCTGCACAGCCCCCACCACGGGGAACGCTGGGGACGGCACTGGATGGATGTGTGGCGCTACTCGGACTGGTATGGCCTCGGCAACCAGCTCCGCCACAGCCAGAAGCATCTCTGGCACTGGCGGGACTGGATCGTCGAATCGCTCAACGCGGACAAGGGCTACGACCGGATGGTCCTGGAGATGCTGGCGGGCGACGAGCTCGCTCCCGACGATCCCAAAATATTGAGGGCGACGGGCTTCCTCGCCCGGAACTACTACCTCTTCAACCGGACCACCTGGCTCGACGACACCATCGAACACACTGGCAAGGCCTTCCTCGGCCTGACCTTCAACTGCGCGAAGTGCCACGACCACAAGTACGATCCCATCGACATGGTCGACTACTACGCCTTCCGCGCCATCTTCGAGCCGCATCAGATCCGGCTCGATCCCGTGCCGGGAGTGGTGGATTTCGAGAGGAACGGCCTGCCCCGCGCCTTCGACGACCATCTCGACACCGCCACCTACGTGCATCGGCGCGGCGATCCGGCCCAGCCCGACGAATCGACCGCGATCGCTCCGGCGGTGCCCGCGATGCTGGCGTCCTTCGCTCCGCCCATCGAAGCCGTGGCCCTGCCGCGCACCGCCTGGGCACCGTCGACGCGGGAGCATGTGCTGCGCGACCATCGCGACGAAGCCCACCGCCGGATCGAGGAGGCGGAGCACGAACTGGCCCAGGCCTCGGAGGCGGCGGCCCGCATCGCCGCAGCGAAGCTCGCTCTTGCCAAGGCGGAGCAGGCAACGCTGGAGGCCGTGATCGCCGCCGACACTGCCGCGCTCGTCGCCGTGGACGAGGCACTCTCCAAGGCCGCCTCGCGCCTCGAGGGCGAAGCGATGAAGGCGAAGGCGGAGCTCGACCTTCTGATGTTGGAAGGCAAGGACGACGAGAAGAAATTCAAGGAAGCTCAGGACGCTCTCGCCAAGGCCGAGAAGAAGATCGCGGCGGGCGACGCGGTCTACACGCCGCTGCGGGCGGCCAAGAAGGCGCTCGAAACGCCGGAGCACAACGACGACAGCTACGCCGCCACTTTCCCCCGGCACAGCACGGGACGGCGTCTGATGCTGGCGAAATGGATGGTCGCGCACGACAATCCGCTCACCGCCCGCGTCGCGGTGAACCACGTCTGGATGCGGCATTTCGGCGAGCCTCTGGTCGAGACGGTCTTCGACTTCGGGCGCCAGGCACCGCGTCCCGAGCACCACGAACTGCTCGACTGGCTCGCGGCGGAGTTCATGGAGTCGGGCTGGAGCTTCCGGCATCTCCACCGGCTCATGGTGACCTCCGAGGCCTACCGCCGCCGTTCCACGCAGGCGGACGCCGATCCCGCCACCCTTGCCGCCGACCCGACCAACCGCCACTACTGGCGCGCCCACTCCCGCCGGATGGAGTCCCAGGCCCTGCGCGACAGTCTGCTGCAGCTTGCCGGTGCGCTCGATCCCGCTTTGGGCGGTCCCTCGCTCGACGCCACGGCCGACTCCTCCCGCCGCAGCCTCTACTTCAAGCAATCGCGCGACGACCGGGCTCCCTTCCTCTCCATGTTCGACGACGCCGACATTCTGCAATGCTACCGCCGCGACGAGAGCATCGTGCCGCAGCAGGCCCTCGCCCTGTCGAACAGCGCGATCTCCCTCGGCATGGCCGAACAAATCGCCGCGCGCCTGCATTCGACCGATCCCAATGCGGATCGCGGCGCCTTCGTCGAACGGGCCTTCCGGCTGATCCTCGCCCGTCCCTCCGACGCGGCGGAGCGCGAAGCCTGCCTCGATTTCTGGGAGGCGGCCACGGCGCTGGAGCCGGTACGGGAGGCACCCGATCCAGAAGCCGCGCTCCGCTCCCGCCTCGTCCATGCCTTGCTCAACCACAACGATTTCGTGACGGTCCGATGAA
>CAYSZN010000204.1:0-6739 GCA_964435425.1 uncultured Akkermansia sp.
TGATTTGTAATCAGCCGGTCGTCGGTTCGAGTCCGACAGTTGGCTTCTCGGTTTCAACGGGTCGCGAGGACGCTTCCTGCCTGCGGCGGCGGCTCTACACGGAACCTACACGATTTGCGGCGGAAATGCTGGAGGCTTCACCAAGGTCCATCGCTCAGACCGCATCGCTCACGGGAGGCCGAAACCTCCTCAGGCGCAGCGCGTTGCCGAGCACAAACACGCTCGACAGGGCCATCGCGCCCGCCGCGAAGATGGGCGAGAGCAGAATCCCCCACGCAGGGTAGAGCGCGCCCGCGGCCACGGGGATGAGGGCGGTGTTGTAGGCGAAGGCCCAGAACAGGTTCTGCCGGATGTTGCCGAGGGTCGCTCTGGAAAGGGCGATGGCGTTGGGCACGCCTTGCAGGCTCCCTGACATGAGCACTACGTCGGCGGATTCCATGGCCACGTCCGTGCCGGTGCCGATGGCCAGGCCCACGTCGGCCTCGGCCAAGGCGGGGGCGTCGTTGATGCCGTCGCCCACGAAGGCGGTCGGGCCATGCTCCGACTTCAGCCGCCGCACCGCCTCGACTTTTCCCTCGGGCAGCACCTCGGCCACGACTTCGTCGATGCCCAGTTGCTTCGCGATGGCCCGGGCGGTACGGGCGTTGTCCCCGGTGACCATCGCCACCTTGAGCCCCAGCCGATGCAGCGCCGCGATGGCGGCGGGGGTGCTCGGCTTGATCGGGTCCGCCACGGCGACGATGGCGGCCAGCCGACCGTCGATGGCGGCATACAGGGGCGATTTGCCTTCGTTGCCCAGCCGTTCCGCCGTTGCCGAAAAGACGTCGATGTCCAGGCCCCGCTCGCGCATGAAGCGGTCGGCTCCGACTTCCACGCGGTTTTGGTCCACGGTGGCGCGCACGCCCATGCCGGTGACGGATTCAAAATGATCGATGGCGGGCAGCGCGATGCCTTCCCTTTCCGCCGCCTCGACGATGGCGCGGGCGATGGGATGCTCGGAGCGCGATTCCACGGCGGCGATCCGGCCCAGCACCTCGGCCCGCCCGAAGCCTTCGGCCACTTCCAGATCGGTCAGTGCGGGCCGTCCTTCGGTCAGCGTGCCGGTCTTGTCCACGGCCACCACTTTCGCGTCCTTGAGGAGCTGCAAGGCTTCGCCCTTGCGGAAGAGCACGCCCAGTTCCGCGCCGCGTCCGGTGCCGACCATGATGGAGGTCGGCGTGGCCAGACCCATCGCGCAGGGGCAGGCGATGATGAGCACGGCCACCGCATTGACCAGGGCGAAGGTCATGGCCGGGGCGGGACCAAAGAGCAGCCAGACGAGAAAGGTCAGCAGGGCGGCGGCCATGACCGCGGGTACGAACCAGAGCGTCACCTTGTCCACCACCGCCTGGATGGGCAGCTTGGAGCCCTGCGCCTGCTCGACCAGACGGATGATCTGCGCCAGCACCGTCTGTCCGCCGACGGCGGTGGCCCGCAGGGTGAACGCGCCGGTCTGGTTCACGGTGCCGCCGACCACCTGGCTGCCCGCGCGTTTTTCCACGGGGATGGGCTCGCCGGTGATCATCGACTCGTCGACGAAGCTCGCGCCTTCCAGCACCTCCCCATCCACCGGAATGCGCTCGCCGGGGCGGACTTCGACGACATCGCCCGCGACGACCTCTCCGATGGGAATGTCCATGAGGCGGCCGTCGCGCGAGATATGCGCGACCTTTGCCTGAAGACCGACGAGCCGCTGGATTGCCTCCGAGGTCCGGCCCTTGGCGCGGGCTTCGAGGAAGCGGCCCAGCAGGATCAGCGCCACGATCACGGCGGCGGCCTCATAATAGACGTTCACTGTGCCCTGCGGCAGCAGGCCGGGCGCGAAGGTGGCCACCACGGAGTAGGCATAGGCCGCGGCCGTGCCTACGGCCACGAGCGAGTTCATGTCGGGCGCCAGTCGCAGCAGCGCCGGGATGCCCTTCCGGTAGAAGCGTCGTCCCGGAATGGCCAGCACCAGCGTGGTCAGCGCGAACTGGAGAATCCAGCTTTGCCGCATCCCGATGGTGTCCATCACCCACTCGTGCAGGGCGGGAACCAGGTGCGATCCCATTTCGAGGACGAACACCGGCAGCGCCAAGGCCGCCGCCAGCAGCCAGTCGCGCTTCAGTTCCGCCCGTTCGGCGTCCCTTTTGTCCGCGGCCTCGTTGTTGTCCGGCGCGACGCGGTCGATGGCCTTGGCCTCGTAGCCGGTTTTCCGAATGGCGGCGATCAGGGCCTCCTCGCTGGCGATGCCTCGCACGGTGGCCCGTCCTGTGGCGAGGTTCACCACGGCCTCGGACACGTCGGGCACCGTCTTCAACGCCCGCTCGACGCGGCCCACGCAGGAGGCGCAGCTCATGCCCTCCACCGCCAGCTCGATGGTGCGGTCCGGTGCGGTATCGCCCGCCTTTTGTGGATGTTCAGAGTCGGCATTCATCACGCTTCCAACCAATGCACCGTCCGATCGCGGGGCGGTCAAGGGGTTTTCTCCTTCGGGCATCCCGTCCTGTTCGGTTCCTTGGTCCATGGCTTCCGTTTCTCTTCACGCGCAACGGTAGCCCCGAGCGGCCCGCTCGGGGAGGAGCGTCGTTTGGTCGTTCGATTGGCCGCGAGGGAGTTCGCAGGGGAATCCCACGTTTTTTGATTCCTTGCCACGGCGCGAGCGTCTACAATCCCAAAACCATGCGTACCCTGCTCCTTTCCCTGATCGTCCTTCTCACCGCCACCTCCTGCGTCCGGACCTCCACGGAGGTGCGGGTGAGGAAGGACGGTTCCGGCTCCATTCTGACCCGCTACCATTTCTCGACCGAGATGCTCGCGATGCTCGACCAGTTGGGCGCGCTCGGCGGAGCGCTCGGCAACCTCGAAGGAGGCGTGTCCGGAGGCCCCGACATCGGTCTGATCCGCGAGCTCGCCAAACCCGACGAGGCCTCGCTGAAGGCCGACGCCGCCGGCTATGGCGAGGGCGTGCGCTATGCGAAGCACGAGACCAGCAAGGACGAGGATGGCTGGGAGGGCTACAGCGTCGTCTACGAGTTCGACGATATCCGGAAGGTCCGCATCGACCAGCGCTCCGTGCCGGGCAAGGCCAAGGATTTCGTCGCCTCCACCGGACAGGAGCTGGAGCCGGACAAGGGCGGATCGCTGACCTTCGCCCTCGACGGAGACATGCTGACGGCGAAGTCGAGCTTCGCCAAGGCTGGGCTGGACGGGCTCGTCGACCAGAAGCAGATCGACCAGGCAAAGGAGATGGGCATGGCTCCCTCCCAGGCGATGAAGATGGCCGCCGGCATGGCGAAGGGAATGCGGATCGGCTACTTCGTCCGCGCCGAGGACGGCATCGCCGAGACCGACGCCGACCACGTCGACGGAGACCGCATCGTCCTCAACGAGGCCGATCTTTCGGAGGTGCTGCTGGATCCCGATCTCGGCACCTTCCTCGACCGGGTCATGGCCGATCCGGCGGTCGCGACTCCCGAGGCCTACCGGGAGCTGCTCGGGAAGATCGAGGCGCTGACGATCGAGTCGAAGGAGGAGGTCAGGGTGAAGCTGAAGTGATCAAGGTCCTTCTCAATGCGGAGACTGCGGCGGGACTCGGGAGGCGGTGCAGGCGTATCAATGGGGCACCCAAATCGATTCCTCCCGATGGCAGGGGCAAGGAGGGGCGACATTCCTGTCGCCCGGCTGTTTGGGCTGGGCTTGCCGGGCGACAGGAATGTCGCCCCTCCTTGTGTCCCGGCACTGTGTCCTTGAAACCTGCGTCCCTATCAGGTCGCATCGGTTCCGAGCTCCGGTCGCGCCGGGGAGAAGCTCTCCCGGATGCGGCGCATCGCGGCTTTCGCGCTCCGCACCACGGCCGGATCCACGACTTCGAGGCCGAGGGTTTGGGCAATGTGGGGCAGATCGTGGCGGTGGCGCGGCAGCAGATGGAGCAGAGCGGCGCGCCGGCCGGTCGCGGGATCGCTTCCGAGCAAGGACGGGAAGACAAAGCCTTTCTCCAACTGGAGCCCGGAACCCTTCGCCAGCACTGCGGTCCGCCGTGGCCCGGCGAAAAGGAAGCGGCTTTGGAAGGTGAGCGCTCCTTCGTCGTTCCGCTCCAGCGAGCCGAAGGCGAGCGGTGCGAGAGAGCCCCGGCTCCGCGCTAGGAATCCACGGGTGCGCTCGTGGCGGTCGGATTTGCGGACGAGGGAGCGGAGCAGGTCGGTGGACATCACGGTGCCGAAGACGCACAGACGGAAGGCGCGTGGCGCGAACCAGAGCGCGGTCAGAACGAGGAGTCCGCAGAGGATGCCGGCGAGGACAGGAGCGACGGCGGAAAGGAGGACGAGTCCGGCGAGGAAGATGATACGGGCGGTCTTGAGGAGGAGGTCGAGGAGGCCGAAGGGCGAGAACAGCAGAAGGACGTTGAGGGCGTGGCTGCTGAGCCAGACGGCGAAGAAGGCGATCAGGGAGAGCGGGACGAAGAGCGCGAGGAGCCAGACGGGGGATTGGGCGAAGACGGGTTGGATCGCCGCGAATCCCGGGGTGGCGAGAGCTGTGGAGGCGATGGTGTCGGAGTTGCCGAAATGCTCTGCGATCTGCCGGTCGAGGAAGGGGATGAGGGCGGCGCTGGCGACGATGGCGCTGAGCTTGTCCTCGAAGAGTTCGACGAGATCGAGCGGCTTTTTCAGGACGGCCGGTAGGGCGGTGCCGAGGAGGTCCTTGGCGAGGACGAGGGAGAGGACTCCGAAGCCGATTCCCCACGCCAGAGGGTGGCAGAACCAGGGGAGGGCGTGCCGTTGCGCTGAATCGGTCGAAAAATACTCCCATGCACCCACGCCGCAGACGCCGAGCAGTGGGGAGATGGCGACGCCGGTGATCTGGGTGAGGCCTTCGGCGAGGGCGACGCCAGGAAGGCGGGAGTCCGTTGCTGCCGCGTCGGCCGAGGGAAGCGGCCTTGATGGGATGGCGTCGGCACGCGCCGACACGGAGAGGAGAAGCAATGCGAGGAGCAGCGGGAGAGGGAAGCGGACTGCGGTGCTCATCGTGTCGGTGCCATGCATGGAGAAGAGCGTGAGGGCGGGAGTTCCTTCCGTCAACGGGAAAGCGGGCGCACTTGTCCAGCAGCCGACCCCTCCCCTGAAAAAATTCCCCTGTCCTTCCCGCCGGGTCCACCGTAGCCTTGAGCCATGTTCACTGGCATCATCGAGGCATGCGGCGAAGTCGTGGCGCTGAGGCCTGTCGCGACCGGGGCGGAGCTGTGGGTGAAGGCTCCCTTCGCGCACGAGGTCGCGCTGGGCGAGAGCGTCGCGAACAACGGCGCCTGCCTGACCGTCACGGAGGTCAGGGATGGGGCGATGCGCTTCGATCTCCTCCACGAAACGCTGCGCCTCACCAATCTCGGCAGCCTCGGGCCGGGCGCGCCGGTCAATCTGGAGCGCTCCCTGCGCGTGGGCGACCGCCTCAGCGGCCATTTCGTGCAGGGGCATGTCGATGCCTGCGCCGAGGTGCTCGACTACGGGCCGGTCGGGCAGGACCACCGCTTCGTCGTCGCCCTGCCCCGTGAGTTCGCCCATCTGGTCGTCCACAAGGGATCGATCTGCGTCGACGGCATCAGCCTCACCGTCGCGGAGCTGCACGACGACCGCTTCGTCCTCTGGATCATTCCCCACACCCACGAGGTGACGAACCTGAAGACCGTCCGCGCCGGATCCCGAGTGAATCTCGAATTCGACCTGCTGGCGAAGCATTTGGCGAGGGTAGTTGAGAGGCAATAGTTGAGAGTTGAGAGATCCTGAATCCCTGAGTTCCGGCGCAAGCCGCTCGCTTCGAGCTCTCAACTTTCAACCAATAACTCTCAACTATTCCACCATCCCCATCTCCTTCAGCTTCCGCTGCATGGTTCGGCGCGAGATGCCGAGGAGCTTGGCGGCCTCGGTGCGGTTGTCGCCGGTGCGGTCGAGGGCGAGGCGGATGAAGCGCTCCTCCATCTTCGCCAGGTTGAGGTCGGTGTCCGGGGACTCCCTCGGAACGGCGGAGCCCGGCAGCATCGTTCGCTGGGAAGCGCCGGAGCGCAGGCCGCCGAGCGAGCCGTCGCGCAGGAAGAGGGGCAGATGGCGGATGCCGATCTTCGCGGTGTTCGACATCACCACGCCGTGCTCGACCACGGTGCGCAGCTCGCGCACGTTGCCGGGCCAGTCGTAGTCGAGCAGCAGCTGCATGGCCTCGGCGGTCAGCTCCATGGGCGGTTTGCCGTTCTCCTCGCCGAACTCTTTGAGGAAGGCGTCGACGAGCAGAACGATGTCCTCCTTCCGTTCGCGCAGCGGAGGCATCTGGATGGAGACGACGTTGAGGCGGAAGTAGAGGTCGTCGCGGAAGCTGCCTTCGCGGACCATTTCGCTCAGGTCCTTGTTCGTCGCGGCGACGACGCGCACGTCGACCTTGACCGGCTTGTTCGACCCGAGCCGCTCGATGGTCCGCTCGCCGAGGGCGCGGAGCAGCTTCACCTGGGTGTTGAGGTCGATCTCGCCGATCTCGTCGAGAAAGAGGGTGCCGCCGTCGGCCTCCTCGAAGCGGCCGATGCGCCGCTCCATCGCTCCGGTGAAGGCCCCGCGCTCGTGGCCGAAGAGTTCGCTCTCGAGGAGCTGCTCGCTGAGGGCCGCGCAATGCACGGTGACGAGCTTCGCCCGCGGCCGCCCGCTGAGATGGTGGATGGCGCGGCCCACCAGCTCCTTGCCCGTGC
>CAYSZN010000205.1:0-6734 GCA_964435425.1 uncultured Akkermansia sp.
GTTCGTCTTCGGCCTTGAAGCCGATATCGCCGCGGCCGACCTGACCGATTCCAAGTCCTTTGCCGGTTCGGACAGCATCGTCGCCGCATCCGCCGCTCTTCTCGATCTCGACGTCCTCGTACTTGGCGAACTGGCCGTGGGCCTTGACCTTGGGCGACGCTGCGAACTGCTGGAGCCGCTTGTAGTGGTTGTGGACGGCCACGGAGAGGACCTTCTTGGCGTGCTCCTGCCCGATGACGTACTGGTTGAGGCTGTCGAAGAGCTCCCTCGGCTTGGGCACGCTCAGCTCGGCGGGGACTTCCTCCTCCTCCTGCTCGTGGAGCTCCTTCTCGAGAATGCCCCGGCAGACGTTGATGCAGCCGTCGCAGATGTAGACTCCGGGGCCGGCGATCAGCTTTTTGACTTCGGCGTGGCTCTTCCCGCAGAAGGAGCACATCGTGAGATTGGAAGCTCTGGCCATGGGTGGTGAAGGAATGCTAGGGACGCCCCCGGCGGGAGGCGGCAGGTAGGAAAGTTACTCTAGTCGAGGCCGATGGAAAAGCGAGTTGGAATTTAATTTCCAGAATTACAAAATTAATCCTAAGATTCGAAGAATTTCCGAAGTCGATCGGAGCGAATAGGTCGCCTCCAGCCCGACTGGTTTTTCGCCCAGAATGCGGACCGTGCCAGCGAGGGAGGCCGCCTGGCCCATGGCGATGTCGCGATCCGCATCTCCGATCATCCAAGATCGACGCAGATCGAGGGAGAACCTTTCAGCGGCGGCGAACATCATGCCGGGATCGGGCTTGGCCGGATAGTCGTCGGGGCCTCCGTCGCCGGTGTGGACGTAGACCGCATCGAACGCGGCCCCGTCGGCGGCGAGCAGGGCGGCCATGCGCCCATGGATGCGGTCGAGGGTCTCGCGGGTCATCAGGCCTTTGCCGACGCCTTTCTGGCTGGTCACGACGATGGCGAGGGCGTCCCGCCGGCGGATGAACCGGAGAGCCTCGGCGATGCCGTCGTTCAGCTCGAAGGCCTCGGGGGTCAGCACGTAGCCTTCGCCGGGCGAGCGGTTCACGACGCCGTCGCGGTCGAAGAAGACGCAGCACCGGCCCGGCTCGCTCATTCCGAGGGGAAAGGCAGCGAATAGGCCTTCACCATGGTCGCCTCGGCGGTGAAGGTGACGTGGTGGAAGGGGATGGGGCCTCCGGCGAGAAAGTCGCAGGAGCCATCGTCCGGCCCGGCGGTGAATTCGCAGGAGGGGCTGGAGACGCCGCTTTGGAGGACGCCGTCGCGGTAGAGGACGAGGCCGCGATGGAGATGGCCGGAGAAGAGGCCGCGCAACTGACCGCCCGCCTTCTCCGCCAGCGCCTGCTGGAAGGCGGCGCCGTTTGTCACGAGGAGGTGCTCGTCGATCCACTTCGATCCGATGGGGGTCAGGGGAAAGTGGAGAAAGACGGCGACGGGCTTCGTCCCGGTGATCCGGTCGAGGACCGCCTCGATCTGGCCGTCGGAGAGATGTCCGTGCGGACCTTCTTCCGGGGGCACCCGGCCGTCCATGACAAAGAACTCCACCCGCTCGCCCGCGGGTCCGGCGATGCGGTAGCAGAGGCGCTCCTCCTCGTCGGGGACCAGCGGCTCGAGCGGTCCGAAGGCGAGGGCCTCCCGCATCATCGGGACCTCGTCGTGGTTCCCGGTGGCGTAGTAGACCGGAGCCTTCAGCTGGGACAGCACCTCCGCGGCAAGCGTGTAGGCGCGACAGTCGGGATCGTTGGCGACGTCGCCGGTGTGGACGATGAAGTCGGGGACGAAGGGCAGGGCGTTGACCGCCGCCACCAACGCCTCGGCCCGCTCGCAGGCGTTCGCCCCACGGATGGCGTGGGCGCGGTCGGGTCCGAAGTGGGTGTCGCTGAGATGGATGACTTCGAGCACGGCGGGGGGAGTTTGACGTTTTTCGGTGTTCAGTTTTCAGCCGCTGGGAGGGAGTGGGAAAGGAGCCACTCGTAGAGCGCGGGGTTCGCGTAGGTCTCGGTCCAGGAATCGTGCCCCGCTTCGGGGTAGACGGTCAGCTTTGACAGGGTATTGCCGAATTTCTCCAGCGCGGCGACGAGGCGGGCCGACTCCTCCAGCGGCACGGCCGTGTCCTTGGCCCCGTGGAAGGCCCAGACCGGGAGGTGCGGAATCCGCCGCATCCGATAGGGAACACCGCCGCCGCAGACCGGCGCGATGGCGGCGAAGCGCTTCGGAGCCAGGGTCGCGAAGTGCCAGGTGCCGTAGCCGCCCATGCTGAGGCCGGTGAGGTAGAGACGCGAGGGATCGACGCGGTATTTCGCCTCGAGATGGTCGATCAGTTCGAGCACGGGCTGCTCGGTCCACCATTCGTCTGCGGGGCATTGCGGCGAGACGAGGATGAAGGGGAACGACTCGCCCTCGGCCGCCCGCTTCGGCGGTCCGTGCTTCGCGACCAGGCCAAGATCGGAGCCGCGTTCGCCTGCGCCGTGAAGGAAGACGACGAGGGGCCACCGTTTCTCCGCGTCCGCCTCGTAGCCCTCGGGCAGGGAAAGGAGGTAGTCGAGGCTCAGGATCTTGTCGGAGGGACGCTCGAAGCGTTCCTTGGCCGGTTCCTCCGCAAAGACCGGCAGCGAGAGGGTGAGGCAGGCGAGGAGGAGGCGTCCGGGGGCATTCATTGAGAGCAGAGTTGAGAGTTGATAGGCTGGAAATAAGCGGCTTGCGCCGAAATGAAGGCTCACTCAAAGGGTGAGTTGCCGCACCGAGGCAACTCGCTGATTCCGAGACTCTCGACTATCACCCCTCAACTATCATCTTCCTTTTTAGGATAGCGCCGCGGCTCCGCCCCGCCAACGAAAAAACCCGGACGGAAAGCCGCCGGATCCGCCCGTCCCGATACTCCGTCGCCGCGCATTCCCCCTTGCGCCTCCGCCGATCCTCCGCGACCTCCTCTCCATGAGCGAACACCATGCCAACCTCTCGTGGAGCCGCGGCGACAGCGGCTTCGGCTACAAGGAATACCCGCGCACCCACACGTGGACCTTTCCGCGCAGCGGGCAGACCCTCCAGGCCGCCGCCGCACCCGCCTTTCTCGGAGCCGAGGACTGCGTCGATCCGGAGGAGGCCTTCGTCGCCGCCCTCGCGAGCTGCCACATGCTCACCTTCCTCGCCGTCGCCTCGATGAGCGGCTACGTCGTGGACCGCTACGACGACGCTCCCGTCGGCCATCTCGAGAAAGGCGAGAACGGAAAGCTCTGGCTCGCCCGCGTCGCCATGCGTCCCCGCATCGTCTTCTCCAGCGAGAAGCAGCCGACGCCCGAGGATCTGGAAACGCTCCACGAGAAGGCCCACCGCGAATGCTTCCTCGCGAATTCGGTCAAGACCGAGGTGACGTGGGAATCGCCCGGCTCCGTCGGGTGACGGAGGGGCTGGAACGCTCTTACGGGAAAAATTCGTCGCTTCCGTCACGGGATCAGGGGTCGAATTTGATTGCATCGGGCGGATCGCCCTCCTAGTCTGCTCGCTCGCACGGGACGGACACCCCTCCCGATGCGACGAAACCAATCCAACTGATCGAAACCCGCATGAGCAACATCGTTCCTCTTATCAGCTCCGGCACTGCCGGCCCCCTCGGCGTCCTCCACCTGCCCCGTCTCTGGCTCAAGGCCTCCCTTGGCGCCGTCGGCAAGCTCCACTCCGACTACCCCGCCATCGGTGCGGGCTACGACCAGATGGTCCTCGACGGACTCGGCATCGACAAGGGTGCCTTCGAGGCCTTCATCCGCGACTCCAAGCCGTCCTACGTCGAGCTGGAGAACTGGATCCTCGAGCAGAAGGGCGGCTCCCTCGACCAGGATGCCGTCGACAAGCTCAATTCCGCCATCGCGGGCTACATCCACGCCGACGCCACCCGCGAGGAGATCCTCGCCGCCGCCGGCCGCTCCGACGACGGCACGATCAAGGACGCCGTGAACCTCAACAACCTCGACGACTGGGCGATCTTCCACACCGCCGAGCTCAAGTGAGGAGAACGGGACGCTCCGTCCGCACAACCGTTCAGGCCCGCCACCGGATCCATCCGGCGGTGGGCCTCTTTCTTTTCCCGGACTGGCGCGACAAAGCGGTTGTGTTTCGCCACCGCGCTGCTATCCCTCTTCCTATCCTGTTTTGTTGATGATTGTTGCTCCGAAGATCCGAGGGTTCATTTGCACCACCGCGCATCCAGAGGGGTGCGCGGCGAACGTCCGTTCGCAAATCGAGTATGTCAAAAGCCGCGGGCCTCTCCCGCACTCGCCGAAGAAGGTGCTCGTCATCGGTGCCTCGACCGGCTACGGCCTCGCCTCGCGCATCGTGCCTGCCTTTGGCGGTGGTGCCGCGACCGTCGGGGTCTTCTTCGAGAAGCCGGGAACGGAGAGCAAGACGGGCAGCGCCGGCTGGTACAACTCCGTCGCCTTCGAAGAGGCCGCTACCGAGGCCGGACTGTATGCCCGGAGCTTCAACGGCGACGCCTTCTCCAAGGAGTTGAAGGAGACCGTCGTGGCCGCGATCCAAGCCGATCTCGGCCAAGTCGACTGCGTCGTCTACAGCCTCGCCTCGCCCCGCCGCACCGATCCAGAGACCGGCGAGGTCTACAAGTCCGTCCTCAAGCCCATCGGCGCGCCCTATTCGCAAAAGAACCTCAACACCGACACCGCCGAGGTGAACTCGGTCTCCATCGAGCCGGCCAGCGACGAGGAGATCGCCCACACCGTGAAGGTCATGGGCGGCGAGGACTGGGAGCTCTGGCTCGATACCCTCGCCTCCGCCGGAGCCCTCGCCGACGGCTTCACCACCGTGGCCTATTCCTACATCGGCCCCGACCTCACCTATCCGATCTACACCAACGGAACCATCGGGCGGGCCAAGGAGCACCTCGAGCAGTCCGCCGCACGGCTCAACGAGCGCTTCGGAGCCGGCAGCGCCTACGTCTCGGTGAACAAAGCCCTCGTCACCCAGGCCAGCTCGGCCATCCCCGTCGTCCCGCTCTACATCTCCCTCCTCTACAAGATCATGAAGGCACAGGGCCTTCACGAGGGCTGCATCGAGCAGATCCAGCGCCTCTTCGGTGACCATCTCGCCTCCGGCGCCGCCCCGACCTTGGACGAACGGGGCCGTATCCGCATCGACGACTGGGAGATGCGCGAGGACGTGCAATCCGCCGTCGCCGAGGCCTGGGAGAAGGTCGAGACAGGGAACCTTTCCGAACTTTCCGATTTCTCGGGCTACCGAAGCGAGTTCCTCCGCCTCTTCGGATTTGGCCTGGAAGGCGTTGATTACGAGGCCGATACGGACACCGCGAAACCCCTCCCTTCCGAAAGGTAACGATCCAGAAGAGATATATTTTTTGAAATTATTTGTAATTATTATAATTTGAGCGACCGTGGATGTCGAAACACACCGACAGACAGCTTATGAAAAACAGAGTCCTCGCCTTTGGGCTCATGCTTAGCCTCATGCTTGGGGCCATGGCGATGAGTTCCTGCAAATCCAAGGATCGCCGCAACCGGGCCGCCGCCGCCGAGCGACAGGGTTCCGCCTTCAAGCGCGGCCTCTACGCGAGACCAAAGATCCAGCGCCACGAGGACGGAGCCCGGATCAATCCGATGATCCTCTCCCAGAGCAACAAGTCGAACACCCGCCTCGTCATCGACATCGCCGACCAGCGCGGCTATCTGCTCGTGAATGGAAAGATCGCGGTCGACACGCCCGTCTCCACCGCCCGCCCCGGCAAGTACACGCCGCGCGGCGGCTTCACCATGACCCAGCGCGTCCGCACGGGGAAGGTCTCGACGATCTACGGAGTCGAAATGCCCTACTGGATGCGCCTCAACGGCAGCGTCTTCGGCGTCCACGCCGGCCATCTCCCCGGCTACCCCGCCTCGGCCGGCTGCGTCCGCCTGCCCGCGAGCGCCGCGGAAGTCATCTTCGACAACACCACCTACGGAACGAAGGTGAACATCTACAGCAAGTGGGACGGGGCTTGAGGAGTTTTCTGCGTTCGTCTTGAAACGATGACTCCCAAAGCGCTTGTTATAGTGATCGCGTCCATTCTGGTGGCTTGCAGCGCCACGGTAATATCTCTCTACATTGCGAAACTGGGTTTCGCAATGATCGGCCCACAGAGCATTCGCTTCGCACTCACCTGTGCGCTATCCATTTCGCTTGTTCGAGGATGGACGCCTGGGAGATGGATAACCATCGTCCTGATATCCATCGGAGCGATCGGTTCACTTATTGGAGGTATCAACCTGACTTACGCAGGGCATTCAGGGGCAGGATTGATCGTCCTTGGTGCGATCTACTCGGTATGTGTCGTAGCGTTGCTCACTCCATTCGCAGGTCGTCACTTTGCCGGGATCCCATCGGGCGAATAAGGTCGAGCGGCTTTCGTCGGAACCCAAGCTCACCCAACGGGTGGTTTGCCGAATCGAGGCAACTCGCTGACCCTGAACCTCTCAACTATCGGCTCTCAACTCTCATCTTTCTAGGATCACCGCTGGCTGAACGCTTCGTAGGCCTTGGCGACATCGGCCTCTCCTCGGAAGAAGATCGCTCGGTAGCGGAAGGCGAGCGACTCTCCGTTCGGGAGAAGATGGGCTTCCCCGAAGGGATTCGCTGCGAGCAGGCCCGTTCCGTCCACGGTCCACGCCGCGGGATGGCCCGGATTGGTGGGATGGTCGAACATCGCCACGCCGGCAGAAGCCCCC
>CAYSZN010000206.1:0-6733 GCA_964435425.1 uncultured Akkermansia sp.
TCGGAGTGAATGTCGTCGAGCTCGCCACCGACTGCGGCGAGGCGCCGTGGTCGGGCGAACGGTTGTTCAAGACCCGGGCAACGCTGCACAGCCCCGGAGATCTCGACGAATCCGCCCTGCGCGAAGCCGTCGAGGCTATCTCCGTCGACCTCATGGTCGAGCTGAAGGGGAGCTGAGGGAAAGTTGATGGGCTGGCAGCTCGCTGGTGCCAGTGGTCCATTCCAGCAAGAAGCGTGGGAGGACGTACCAACTCTGTAGCCACGTCCATTGGGCGCGGAAGGAGAGTCCCTTCGACGTTCGACCGAGGCCAATGGCCTCGGCTACAGGACTCCGCCTTCGATGGTCCTACCTGTCAGCTTTGCTGGAACGAACCACCAGGTCTCCCGACTCTCAACCATACCCTCCCGACCAAGAAAAAACCGCGGCCCCTTTTCAGGAAACCGCGGTCGGTCAAAGGCAGATCCGGGCGTCGGTCAGTCCAGCAGGTCGGCGGGGACGGAACCGCCGTTCTCGGCGAGACGCCGCATCACCTGCTTGTGCAGCCACATGTTCATCTCGGCGGAGCCTTTCGTCTCGATGTCGCCTTCGGGATAGCCCAGCTCGATCGCGAGCTCCTTGCGGGCTCCGAAGCTGCTGTCCATGCCGACGAGCTTCAGGAGGTCGACGATCGACTTCTTCCAGTCGAGCTTCTCCTTGTGCTCCTTGGCCATCGCCGCAAGGTTCGCCTCGACGTCGATCAGGGTGATCGGAGCGGGGGCTGCGGGAGCCGCTTCCTCCGCCGGGGCGGCTTCGGGTGCTGCCGCTTCCGCTGCTTCCGCCGGAGCTTCGGCGATCGGCTCGGGAGCCGGAGTGGGAGCGGCCTCCTCCACGGGTGCGGATTTCTCTTCGTTGCTCTTGCCGAAAATACGGCCCATCAGTTTGGAGAACATGCTCATCGCCTTCCATGCTAGCGAAGCGCATGGCCAATGCAATCGCGAATGCGTTCCAATCGCGACACGGGGGCGCTAGAGTGCTCCTTCACAGGGACGCTTCCGGTTCCTCTCCGCCATCGCCGCCTCCATCCGCACCGGAGACGGGGAAGAATCTGGGCAGGGGCGCGACGAGCCGGCCCGGCAGGGGGCGCACCCGGTCGTAGACGTGCTTCCCGAGCTCTCCGGCCACCTGGTAGCCGCGCTCGAACATCTCCATCTTCGCATCGAGGTTGTCGATGTAGTGCAGGGCTTGGGCCTCGGGCGTCTTCGGAACGACGGGCGAGCCGAAGGCCAGCTCCCCATGGTGCGAGACGATGAGGTGGAGGAGGTGCAGCCGCACTCGCTCGGAGCCCGGCTCGAGGTCCACCCAGGCGGACGCGTTCGCCTCGTCCTCGCCGAGCTCGCGCCAGAGGCGGTTCACCACCTCCATGCCCAGGGGGATGTGGCCGAGCAGCTCGCTCATCTCGGTGTAGGGCATGGAGAAGCCGTTCTCCTGATAGGCGTTCTCCCACAGTTTCCCGACGTCGTGGAAGAGGATGCCGGTGACGAGGAGGTCGCGGTTCAGGATCGGGTAGGCGATGCAGATCTGGATGGCGGCCCGCATCATCTGGGCGACGTGCTCGACGAGCCCGCCGCGTCTCGCGTGGTGGTAGTCGCGCGCGCCGGCGGTACGCCGCAGGCGCTTTCCGTAGCGGTCGAGAAAGGCGAGGCAGAGCGCCCGCAGCCGCGGGTCGGCGAGGTCCGCGGCGCTCGCGGCGATGAAGGCGTAGTCCGCGTCCTGCTTCCGGCGCAGCTCCTCGGTGCCGCCGAGGACCTGGGCGGTCTCCGCATCGTCGAGGGCGCTGGCGGTCCAGGTGCGTCCGTCGATGGAGCGCCCGTCGCCGCCGAGTCCGAACTCGCCCGAGATCTCGAAGAACTGTCCCGCCCGCAGCTGCGCGCAGCTTTCGAACATGGGGGCGTTGTTCCAGACGCGCAGCACGAGGGTCTCCTCGGCGTCGGCGAAGGTCAGCTCGTAGTAGGGGTTGCCCGTCTTCGTCGTCTTCGCGAGGCTGCGCTCGAGCTGGGCATGGAAACGGAAGGGCTGGAAGACCGTCCCCGACTGCTGCTTCAATTCCCGGATCGAGACCGATTCCATCGCCCGATCCTAGCGTCGGCCCCTCCGGGCTGCCAGCAAAAACCTTGCCGAGGGAGGCGGTTCGTTCGCCGCTCAGGTGGCGTCCCACGATTTCCTCGCCGCGCGTTCGTATTTCCGGTGCTCGAGGAGCCGCTGGTCGAGTCGGGCCTTCATCCGCGCCTTGGACGAATCCCCGCGCTTCGCCGAGGTGGTCCGCAGCGTGGTGGCGACGATGAGCTTCACCAATCCCTTCGCATCGGCGAGGGAGACATATTCCTCGGCGATGCCTCGCTTCGGCGGACAGTTGTGGTAGTTTCCGAGCAGCACCGAGATTCCCGCCGCCGGGATGCCGTGGAGGTTCATCGCCGTCGCTTCGCAGGAGCCTCCGTCCAGCAGGGCGCGCTGGTGGGGGAGGCGGATCGCGGCTGCGGCGTCGAGCAGCTCGGCGGTGACGGCATCGTGGAAGACGCTCATGCGGTCGCCGACGCGGACGACCGGTCCCTTTCCCATCTCCGCGCCACCGCGCGGGGCGCTCGTCTCCAGAGAGACGAAGCAGACGCCCTCCGGCAGGGGCCAGCGCCTGGCCAGCTCGATCGCGCCGACGAAGCCAACCTCCTCCGCCCGGGTGAAGAGCCCATAGACCGTGGCATCCGCGGCCTGTGCCTCCAGTTCCATGAACATCGCCAGAATGGTCGCGCATCCCACCAGATCGTCGCAGACGCGGGCATGGACGATGCCGTCGCGGAGCTCGAAGGGCTTCAGCTTCCACATTCCGAAGTCGCCGAACCATTCCACGGGATGGGAGCCGAGCCGCTCCGACGGCACGCCGCCGAGGAACTCGGCCTTTCCCCGGTGCCGCACCCAGCCCGGATGGTCCATGTGCGCGGCGAAGGCCAGCCTGGGCCTCCGCCGTCCCCGCCGGTAGCAGGCCACGAGATTCCCGAAGGCGTCGCTCTCCACCGTCACGTGCGGCAGGCCGGCGAGCCGTTCGCGAAGGAGCCGTGCGACCTGGTATTCGTGGAAAGGAGCCGTCGGCGTCGAGAGAACGGCACGAAGAAGGGAGACGAAGGTCGCGTGGTGCATGGGGTGGGGGAGGATCGGGAATCTCCTACTCTTACTCCTTGCTCTTACCTCTTGCTCATCCTCGATTGGGGGAAGGGCGTTTTGTCTGGGGGAGGAGTAAGAGTAAGGAGTAGGGAGTAAGAGTAGGAGGAGTAGCCCCCCAAATCCCGCTTGCCCCCTTCGTCCCCAGCGCGGACTGTCCCGCCCCCATGTCTCCTTGGAAGAAAATCCGCTACCGTCTCGAGTGGCTCGGGCTGCAGTGGCTCTATTTCGCCATCCCGCTGCTCCCTCGTCGCCTCGCCCATGGCCTTGGCAAGTTTCTCGGCAGCCTTGCCTTCCATCTCGACCGCCGCGGTCATCGCACCGCGATCGAGAACCTCACCCTCGTCTTCGGCGAGGAGAGGGATGCCCGGACGATCCGCCGGCTGGCCCGCGACTCCTACCGGTCCTTCGCGCAGACGGTGATCGACCAGTTCTGGGGCAGCCGGCTCGACGCGGACAACTACGGCCGCTTCTGCGAGCTCGAGGCCGAGGACATGGACGCCATCGAGCGTGCCCGCGAGACGGGCGCGATCTGGGTCACGCCCCACTACGGCAACTTCGAATGGATCGCCCTCGCCATGGGCTTCCGCGGCTACCGCTTCACCATCGTGGCGCAGGATTTCCGCAACGCCAGCCTCACTGAAACTTACCGGAAGAACCGCGAGCGGTCCGGGCACGAGGTCATTCCCCAGCGCGGGGCCATCATCCGCCTGCTCAAGAACCTCAAGAAAGGCGGACATGCCGCCTTCCTCACCGATCTCACCATCAAGCCGTCGAAGCCCGCCACGGCCATCGACTGCTTCGGCCGCAAGACCTGCGTCACAGCGATCCACGCGGAGCTGATGAAGCGCACCGGGCTGCCCGTGATCCCCGGCATCTGCATCCCCAGGCCCGACGGCACCTATCTGCTCAAGGGATTCAAGCCGCTCGTCTTTGGACCCGAGGACACCGAGCACACCATCGCCCAGGCCTGCTGGGACATCTTCGAGCCCTACATCCGCGAGCATCCCGCCCCATGGCTCTGGATGTACAAGCACTGGCGCTACCTGCCGGAGAAGACGGAGGTCGCCTACCCGTCGTACGCCTGGCGGACGCCTGCTTTCGACGAGGTGATCGCCAGGGTGGATGGGAAGTAGGCGATCCCGGCGGAGGCCGGGGGCGACCGAAGGATGAGGCTGGTTTTCGGCGCTTCCCTCGCCATCGAATTCTCTTGACCTCGGCGGAGATCGAATGTTCCTTTCAGGGTAATTTTCGACAAATCCTATCAAGAATAGGCATTATTTAAAATGTCCGATGCTTCCTCCATCTCCCTTCGATCCGATTCGATCTTGGCCGACACTGGCGAGCGTTTCGGCATCGAGGATTTCGCGGGGATCTCGCGGAAGCTGGAGGCGGCGTCCGCGGAGGAGCGGATCGAGTGGGCGTTCGGGCATTTTGGAGAACGGCTGGGGATGAGCTCCAGTTTCGGGGCGCAGTCCGCGGTCCTGCTCCATCTCGCGACGCGGGTGTGGGGGCAGGTCCCGGTGGTGCTCGTCGACACGGGCTACCTGTTTCCCGAAACCTATCACTTCATCGACGAGCTGGCCGACCGGCTGCACTTGAACTTGAAGGTCTACCGCAGCCCCCTCTCTCCTGCCTGGCAGGAGACGCGCTGGGGAAAGCTCTGGGAGCAGGGGCTCGAGGGGATCGAGCGCTACAATGACATGAACAAGGTGGAGCCGATGGACCGGGCTCTCGCCGAACTCGACCTCCATGCGGTGATGGCCGGCGTCCGGCGCCAGCAGAGCAGCACGCGGGAGAGCTTCTCCGTGCTGGGTCTGAGGAAGGGCCGCGTCCGCCTGCATCCCATCGTCGACTGGACGGACATGGACATCGGCCGCTATCTCACCGAGCATGGCCTGCCCTACCATCCGCTCTGGGAGGAGGGCTACGTCTCCATCGGCGACTGGCACACCTCCCGGAAGCTCACCGACGGCATGACGGCGGAGGAAACCCGCTTCTTCGGCCTGAAACGGGAGTGCGGTCTCAACGAGAATCTGGACTTTGTCATTTGATCGCGGAGAGTCCCGTCTCGCCGTCCTCCTCCATGAGCGCCACCCCCGAACATCTCTATCCCGTCTTCGACCGCATGCTTCCGCGCGCGGCGAAGGAGGCCCTGCTGGGGCAGTCCGGGGCGGTGTCTGGATGTACGGTCTCAGCGGGTCGGGCAAGAGCACGCTGGCGCACCGGCTCGAGCGCGCCCTGCACGACGAGGGGAGGCTGGTCAAGGCGCTCGACGGCGACAATGTCCGCACCGGGCTGAACCGGAACCTCGGATTCTCCGACGAGGACCGCCTCGAGAACATCCGCCGCGTCGCCGAGGTCGCGAAGCTCTTCGCCGACTGCGGCGTCGTCGTGGTCGCCTCCTTCATCACGCCGCACAACGAGCTGCGCCGCCTCGTCCGGGAGATCGTCGGCGACGGGGATCTCCTCGAGGTCTACGTGAAGGCCTCCTACGAGACCTGCGCGGCGCGCGATCCCAAGGGACTCTATGCGAAGGTGGCCGCGGGCGAGGTGAAGCAGTTCACCGGCCGCGACTCGGCCTTCGAGGACCCGGAGCGGCCCGACCTCGTCATCGACACGGAGGCCCTCGGCGAGAGCGAGTGCCTCGACCGGCTCCTCGCCGCCGTGCGTGGGCGGATCCACCCTCCGCGGACCGCGGATATTTCCTGACAAACCAACATGGACGAAGAAAGAACCTCCTACCAAGTCAACCACCTCGCCCAGCTCGAATCCGAGGCGATTTTCATCCTGCGCGAGACGGCGGCCCAGTTCGACCGGCCCGCCCTGCTCTTCTCCGGCGGCAAGGACTCCATCGTGATGGCCCACCTCGCCCGCAAGGCCTTCTACCCGGCGCGTCTGCCCTTTCCGCTGCTCCATGTCGACACGGGGCACAACTTCCAGGAGACCCTCGACTACCGCGACCAGTACGTGGCCGACCTCCGCGCCGACCTCGTCGTCGCCCTGGTGCAGGACTCCATCGACCAGGGCCGCGTTCAGGAGGAGAAGGGCCCTTTCGCCAGCCGCAACTGCCTCCAGACCGTGACCCTGCTCGACGCGATCGAGGCGAACCGCTACGACGCCTGTCTCGGCGGCGGCCGACGGGACGAGGAGAAGGCCCGGGCCAAGGAGCGCTTCTTCTCGCACCGCGACGACTTCGGACAATGGGATCCGAAGAACCAGCGTCCCGAACTGTGGAACCTGTTCAACGGGCGCAAGCACCACGGCGAGCATTTCCGCGTCTTCCCCCTCTCGAACTGGACCGAGATGGACGTGTGGCAGTACATCAAGTCGGAGAACATCCCTCTGCCGAGTCTCTACTATTCGCACCAGCGCGACGTCGTCCACCGCAGCGGTGCGATGCTCGCCATCTCCGATGTCGTCGTGCCTCAGCCCGGCGAGCGGATCGAGGAGAATGCCGTCGTCCGCTTCCGTACGATCGGCGACATGACCTGCACCGGCGCCGTCTACTCCGAGGCCGCCGACATCGACACCATCATCTACG
>CAYSZN010000207.1:0-6696 GCA_964435425.1 uncultured Akkermansia sp.
CGTCGAGCTCGTCGATGAGCCGCTGGGCGTAGGCGGTGATGCGCAGCATCCATTGCTTGAGTGGGCGGCGCTCGACGGCGTGGCCCTTGGCGCGCCATTCCTCGACCTCCTCGTTGGCGAGCACGGTGCCGAGATCGGGGCACCAGTTGACGGGGGCCTCGGCGACGTAGGCGAGGCGCTTCGCGTCGATCTCGTCGCGGCTCAGGCCCTGCGCCTCAAGCTCGGCGATGGGGCGGGCCTTCTGCGTGGCCTCGTCAAAGTAGCTGTGGTAAAGCTGGAGGAAGATCCATTGCGTCCAGCGCACATAGGCGGGATCGGTCGTGTTCACCTCGCGGTCCCAGTCGTAGGCGAAGCCGAGGCGCTTGAGCTGGCGGCGGAAGTTGTTGACGTTGTTCTCCGTGTTGATGCGGGGATGCTCTCCCGTCTTGCGGGCGTGCTCCTCGGCGGGCAGGCCGAAGGCGTCCCAGCCCATGGGGTGGAGGACGTTGTCGCCCTTCATGCGGCGATGGCGCGTCACGATGTCGGTGGCGGTGTAGCCCTCGGGGTGGCCGACGTGGAGGCCCGCGCCGCTGGGGTAGGGGAACATGTCGAGGACGTAGAACTTCGGCTTCGTCGGGTCGAAGCCGGGATCGCCGGGGTTCGGCACGGAGAAGGTCCTCTCCGTCTCCCAGCGGGACTGCCACTTGGGTTCGAATTCGTCGAAGGGAAATTGCTTGCGTCGCTCGGACATGATCGGGGGATGAGGTGGGCCGGGAGTGTATCCCCGACCACGCCGGGACGCAGCCGGTTTTTTCCCGGATACTGGGCGTAGGGAAGACGGCGGACCGGTCAGGGCTGGAGAGAGACCTTCAGGCGCAGGAAACCCCTGCCGGCGGAGAGGAGAATCCGCGCCGTCGTGACGCCGTTGGCGTCGGGGGTGCCCTGATCGACGCCGACGCTGGACCACGGGCCCGAGGAGAGATCGACCGGGGCCTCGACTGTGTAGTCCACGTGGGGCTGCTGGGTGTAGGTCAGCTCCAGGTGGTCGCCCACGATTTTGGCCTCGGGCATCGTGTTTCCACCTTGCATCGGCGGGAGCCCCAGGGCGAACTCCAGCAGGTTCGAGAGGCCGTCGGAGTCGGCGTCGTCGAGTTCGCCGCGTTGGTCTTCGGGAACATCGGCCGAGATCAGGTAGTCCGAGAAGGCGGCCAGGGAGGCGGAAGTGACCGTGCCGGTCAAATGGATCTCGAAGGGGTTCTCGTCGGGATCGTTGCTGGCGATGGTCAATGTCGCCGTCCTGGGTCCGTCCGGTCCGGGCTGCGGGCTGAAACGGACGGTGAGGTTGGCGGATGCGGCCACTCCGAGGGTGGTGGGGAAGGACGAGGCGTCCGGGTCGAGCACGAAGTCGGCGGCGTTCGTCCCGGCGATGGAGAGGGCGAGATCCGTCAGCGAGTCCAGCCCGTCGTTGCGGAGGACGAGCGCCAATGCCGTGGTCGATCCGACCGCCTTCATGCCGTAGTCGTGTGTCGCCCCGTTGCCCAGCGGAGTGGAGGCGCGCAGCACCGTGAGGTCCGGCGCGGCGTCGATGGGATCCGGCAGGGTCAGGATCCAGCCTTCGGTAAGGCTGGGATTGGCAGCGTTCGTTCCGGTGCCGGCGAGGGTGCGGCGGTCGGCGGAGATCGAGGTCACTTGGTTGAGGGTGAAGCCGGACAGGTTCAGGCCGTAGTTCGCGGTCAGATAGTCCGGCAGCACGACGAGACCACCGCCCGGCAGCCAGACGGCCGCTCGGTTGTCGCTGAAGGAGAATCCTTGCCGGACGTTGCCGGCGGCGGTGCCGTCGTCGTTCACGGTGAAGGCGTCGGCGAAGGTGTCGCCCGCGCGCTTTGGCAGCGCCTGCACTGTCGGAGAGCCGAATGGCGTGCCACGGTCCCAGCGCAGGGCGGACTGTCCTGTCGGAGGAACCGAGCCGTAGCCGACGATCCAGCGCCCGTTCGGCGAGATGCCGCGCACATCGCCATTGGCCGCGCCGCCCGGTGGGTCGGGCAGGCGGGTGAATCCATCCGATGTCGTCCACACGAAGGGTCCGTCCCAGGGAAAGGTGCGTTCGTAGCCGGAGATGGACTGGCCATCGGCGGAGATCCCGCCCGGATTCGAGGCGATGTCTCCATTCGGGAGGGTTCCGAGCAAGGTGTAGGTCTCGGTTGCCGCCGCATAGTGGAAGGCGCGGTTTTGTCCGGCTTGGTCCTGGACGATGCCCGCGACGTCTCCGTTGTCCGCCAAGGCACCTGGAATGATGTAGTTGATCGCCGTGACCGGTCCGGAGGGAAGGGGCAAGGCGGGGAGCAGCGTCCAGCTCTCTCCGACGAGATCGTAGACCATCAGCGGGATGTTGCCGCTCGACGCCCCCAGCAGGGCTTTCGTCCCCGATGGATTGATGCCGCCCAGAGAGGTATAGCTCGTCGGATTGACGAAGGTGCTCTTGTATTCGATTCCTCCGCCCACGGTGAAGATGCTGAGTCCGCTCCCTCCGATCACCGCCTTGGCCGGAGTAGCTCCCGGGATGAGCTGTCCACCTCCCGTGTTCGGTTCCCCATACGGCGTCAGGACGGCTCCGTTCGCGGAGGCCGAGACCGACAGCCTGACCGACGAGACCGTCGTGCCAACCGAATTCGTCGCCTTGATGCGGTAGACCCCGGCCTCGGCGATGGTGAGGTTGGAGATGGATAGGGTGGAGGTCGTTACCCCGTCGAACACCGCTCCCGAAGGCTGCGTCCCTTCGCTGATCGGCATTTCGCTAAATCCTACGATCTTCACCCACTCGACAGCAGGGGCCGGGTTGCCTGCGACCGTTGCCGCGAGGGCTGCCGAGCCTCCGACATCGGCTTGGACCGACTCGGGAAGGCCGGTGATTTCCGGGAGGAAAATCGAGGCCGAACCGCTCGTGATCACCATCCGGTTCGTTCCCGTCGCCAGCCATAGGCCGTCCGCCCGCATGGCATGCGTCAGGCCGAAGGTCGTGCCCGGCACCGTGGACGCCTCGGTCCAATCCAGGCCATCCTCGCTGTGCAGGATCGTCGGATGCAGAGGATTGCTGCCCGTGACCGTGCCGCCCACCGCCACGAAGCGCTCCCCGTCGTGGAACACGTCGGAGAAGCCGGGAGTCTCCACCGGCAGATCCCTCTCGGTCCATGTCTCGCCAGTCTGGCTGGTGAGCAGCTTCCCGGTTCCCGTCACCATCACGAAGAGATCCACGTTTGGATCGTAGGCGACCCGCTGGGAGGGACCGATTCCGTCTATCGTCACACGCGTTGCCGTGGACGGGTTTTCCGATAGGATGAGAATGGAATTTGATTCCAGGCCCGTCGACCAGCGACCCATCGGGATCACCCAGGTGCCCGTTCCCGGACTACCACCGGGACGGAAGGCGAAGTCCTGCGGCGTGAAGGTGCCGTTCGACAAGGTGCTCGCCATGATCTTCCGCGAAGTCCAGCTTTCGCCATCCGGACTGGTCAGGAACTCCGAGTAGCGCTCCGAGGTCTGGCCGGTCGTATAGGGTGCCACGGCCACCACGAATTGACTGTTGACGAATCTCGGACTGGATAGATGCGGATTGTTGCTGCCCCGGTCCGTCACGACTGGATGTACCGTCGTCCAGGAAGCCGGTGTCTCGGGGAGTCCCGCGATCGCCGCTTCGGTGGTCCAACGGAGCGTGTTGTTCGTGCCCGCCACCACCACCTTGCCCGTGCCTGCCGCCGCTCCGTTGGGATTGGACGCCGGGGTCGATGCAGGTAGCGCATCCTGCGTCCAAGCCGCTGTCCCGGCGGGGCTGTGAATGTATGCTGTGCTGGAAGTATTGAAGATCAGGAACTTTCCGCCCGCATGGATTGGCCGCGAGCCATTGTTCATGGCGACCGGAAGCGGGTTTCGCTGCACCCAGACATCATGTCCCACGACGGGCAGCGAGGCGGAAGTGGCGAGAAGCAGGGCGACGGCGCGAAGCCGGGGCAATGCGTGAGGCAGTCGGGCAATGGAGGACATGGGGACGGTTCCGCCGATTGGTGGCGAATGGGGGAACGTTAGCTCTGCTCCCATCAAAAGGGAAATCGCTTTGCGACGCTTTTTTGCGCCCAGTCGGCCATCGTGGGGCGTCAGATCAAGGCTTCGACGGACGCCGGATGCCTCGGCCTCACCTCCCGAACTCGCGCGAGCTCTGGACATGGAATCCGTGGAGCCTCAGGCCGCCGTCCGGGAGGAGGTCGAGCGTGGCATAGGCGTTGTGCTCCGGTGCGGCTCCCTCCACCATGGCGGCGAGGGTGGTGTAGTGGATGCCGGCGATCTGCTGGTAGTCGTTCTTGTGGGAATGGCCCTGGAACACGGCGACGACGCAGCCGGCCGCCTCGAGGAGGCGACGGACCTCGGCGGCGTTGCGGACGGCGTGGTGCTCGTCGAGATCGAGGCGCTGATGGGCGAAGACGATGGTCGGCATGCTGGAGGAGGCGAGCTCGTCCTTCAACCATTGCACTTCGGCCTCGGGGACGATGGAGTCCTGCCAGTGGAAGTTGCGGCGCTCGTAGGGCGTGCCGTCCTCCCGGTAGCAGGCGTCGAGGACGACGAAGCGGAATCCCTTCTCCTCGAAACGGTAGTGGAACGGGAGAGAGGCGCCGACATGGCTGGCGAACTCCGCCTTGGTGAGGGTGTCGACGCAGTGGTTGCCGAGCACGTAGTGCCGGGGCGGCTGGAGCCTGGCGTAGTGCGCCTCGACGGTCTTCAGCCAGGCGGCTTCCTCCTCGACCGACTCCGCCCGGTCGATGAAGTCGCCCAGCTCGACGACGAAGGCGGGGGCGCTGCGGTTGAAGTGCTCGACAGCCTGGTCCAGCTTCCCCAGCGTGTCGCGGTAGTGGCGGCGGCCCGCCGTGTCCTTGTCCGCGTAGTGGAGATCGGTGAGGAGGCCGATGCTCAGAACCGGGGCGGGGCCGGAAGCGGTGTCCGCCGGGAGGGCGGATCGCGTTCCGAGCCCGGCGAGCGTGAGGACACTGTTTCGCAGGAAGGCGCGGCGCGGGAAGGCGGTCATGGACTGTCGGTACTGCGGGGCCGGGTCGTTTTCAAGTGCGGAAGGAAGGCCCGTCGATGGGCCTCTCACTCCGGATCGCTCGGGAAATATTTTCCCGCGAGCCGCCCCAGCCGTGTCGCGAGGCTCGGGGCGGGACGGCCGTCCGGATCGGACGGGGGAACGAGCCGCTGCACGAGCCGGACCGCGACCTCGTCGAGGGAGCCGTAGCCTTGCTGCTCCACGGTCTTCGTCAGGACCGAGAGCGCCACTCCGCCATAGGGGACGCGCCGGACGAGGAAGCGCAGGATCACCGGCAGCAGCATGGGCACGACCACCGCGGCCTGCTCGGGCGTGATCCCGAGACGCGATCCGACGTGTTCGCTCACTTGCTCGCCCGCCTCGCCGAGGACTCCGTCGAGAGAGGTGGGCGTCTGGCCGTCTCCCGCGCGGACACCGGGATCGAAGCGCGCCAGCACCACCGAAGCCGCCACCGGCAGGGCCTTGGCCGCGTCCTCCCGCGAGATGCCGAGCTTGGCCGCGATCCTCCCGGCGACCTCGTCGCCCTGTTCGCGGATCAGTTGGTCGAGAAGGGAGGGCATGGGAGATCGGAGGCGCGGCACCGGAACCTACCGATTTCCGGAGGCTGCTTCAAGCGGGCAATGGCACGTCTTTCCGGGGCGGGGGTGGGCTTTGCCGGTGGACAGGAGCGGGACTTTCCAAGTCCCGTTTTGGATGAGGGGACTTGGGAAAGTCCCCTTCCTTGGTCCATTGCCTTCCGGCCTGCTCCCCCCCACCCCACAAACTTCCGGCTTCGGTGGCGCATCCCATCCTTGCGGAACTTTCGAACATGTGTCACGTTTTGGCGTACAAATCGAACATGGCCGTTTCTTCTACCGTCCGCCGCTCCAGTCGTCTGGTCGCCCGCCTCTCTGAGGAGGACAAGGCGCTGTTGGAACATGCCGCCGGTTTGGAGGGCTGTTCCGTGGCGGCCTTTGTCGTCTCCCGCGTGCGGGAAGCCGCCACCGAGGTGGTGAGGCGGCACGAGACCGTGAAGCTGAATCAGGCCGAGTCGCGTCGCTTCGTCGCCGCCCTGCTCGCACGTCCGAAGGCTCCGACGAAACGGATGAAGGATGCCCTCGCCCTCCATCGCGGCAGCGTCACGGAGCGTTGAGCCATTTCGATGCCGTGGCCATGGGCAGGAACTGCCGCGTTTCCGTCAGCGGCAGGAATCCGAAGCTCGCGTAGAAGCGATGCGCCACTTCGTCCTTCGGGTCCGTCACGATGGCCCACGATGCCACCTCTCGCGAGGCGGCCACCGCGCGATGCAGCGCGCTGGCGAGCAGGCGGTCGCCGATGCCCTGTCCTCGGAACTTCACATCGCGGGCGAGCCGTCCGAGCAGGGTCGCGGGCAGTTCGGAATAGCGCGGCAGTTTCTTCGTGAGCGCTTCGGGCAGGGCCGTTCGCATGATCGTCGCGGCGGAGAGGGTGTAGAAACCGGCGATGGTTCCGGGGTCCCGTTCGGGCACGATGACAAAGCAAGCCGAGGTGCCCATGTCCATCTCCTTCCGCGCCCGCTGGCGGAGGAAGTCGTTCAGCAGCGCAACGCCGCAGTCGAACTCCTCGCGGCGATGCTTCGCCGGGTCGAGCGGTTCGATGAGGAAACGAGG
>CAYSZN010000208.1:0-6682 GCA_964435425.1 uncultured Akkermansia sp.
TCGCCCGGTCCCCCAGCGTCGCGTCGGCGAGGCGGGCGACGATCTCGGCCTCGCTGAGGAGCTTCTCCGAGGCGGGTTCGAGGGTGCCCCGGCTCTTGTGGACGATGCCCATGGAATTCTCGACGGTGGAAAAGCGCAGTTCCCCCCGCTCGTCGCGGTCGGCCTCGCTGCGGCCGAGGCAGGGCAGGATGAGGGCGGTACGCCCGGTGACGACGTGGCTGCGGTTCAGCTTGGTCGAGACCTGGACGGTGAGGGAGCAGTTCCGCAGGGCCTCGGCGGTGAACTGGGTGTCGGGCGTGGCCTGGAGGAAATTGCCGCCCATCGCGACGAAGATCTTTGCCTCGCCCCGGTGCATCGCGAGGATGGAGGCGACGACGTCGTAGCCGTGCTTGCGGGGCGACTCGAAACCGAACTCGCGGTCGATGGCGTCGTGGAAGGCGTCGGGCATCTTCTCGAAGATGCCCATGGTGCGGTCGCCCTGCACATTGCTGTGACCACGCACCGGGCAGAGCCCCGCGCCGGGACGTCCCACCGCGCCTAGGAGCAAGTGCAGGTTCACGACTTCGCGGATCGTGGCGACGGCGTTGCGGTGCTGCGTCAGGCCCATGGCCCAGCAGGTGATGAGCTTGCGCTCGCCGCGCAGGACGGTCTTGGCCGTGGCCTCGATCTCGTCGCGGGACAGGCCGGAATGCGATTCGATCTCGGCCCAATCCGTCGCCTCGACGGCGCGGACGAAAGAGTCGTAGCCGAGAGTGTGCTCCGAGAGGAAAGCGCGGTCCAGCACCGTACCGGGGGCTTTCGCCTCGGCGGCGAGGACGGCCTTGCAGAGTCCCCGGAAGAGGGCGAAGTCGCCGTTGATGGCGACGCGCAGGAAGCTCGTGGCGAGCGGGGTCGAGGCCCCCATCATGCCCACGATCTCCTGGGGATGGGCGAAGCCGACGAGGCCGGCCTCCTTCATCGGGTTGATCGCGACGATCTCGGCCCCGTTCCGCGCCGCCGCCTGCAGGGTCGAGAGCATGCGCGGGTGGTTCGTCCCCGGATTCTGCCCGGCGACGAGGATGGTGTCGGCCTCCTCGAGGTCGCCCAGGGTCACGGTGCCCTTGCCGATGCCGACCGATTCGACGAGGGCCGCGCCGCTCGACTCGTGGCACATGTTCGAGCAGTCGGGCAGGTTGTTCGTCCCGAACATCCTCGTGAAGATCCCGTAGAGAAAGGCGGCCTCGTTCACGGTGCGGCCCGAGGTGTAGAAGACGGCCTCGTCGGGATGGTCGAGGGCGTTCAGCTCCGCCGCGATCAGGGCGAAGGCCTCGTCCCAGGCGATGGGCTCGTAGTGCGTCGCGCCAGGCCGGAGCACGACCGGCTCGGTGATGCGCCCCTGCCGCTCCATCCAGTAGTCGGACTCGCGGGAGATGTCCGCGACGGAATGTTTCGCGAAGAAGGCGGGATCGACGCGGCGCTTCGTCGTCTCCGAGGCGAGGGCCTTGGCCCCGTTCTCGCAGAATTCCGTGGGCGCACGGTGGCCGTCGGGGTCGGGCCAAGCGCAGGAGGGGCAGTCGAAGCCGTTCTTCTGGTTCAGCTTCGCCATGCCCTGGATACCGCGGGTCACGCCGGCCAGCCCGAAGATGTGTTTCAGCGAGGAAACCACGGCGGTGGCGCCGGCGGCGTGGTCCTTCGCGTGGCCGAGGCGCAGTCCGGTGAACTCGACAGGCGGCTCGGCGTGGGGTTCTTCGACGGTCGGATCGGAGTCTGGCATGGCTTGGGGGCTTGGGATACGCTCGCATCAAAGGGCGAGAAAATCCGCCATTTTCTGCTTCGGCACCCACGCCGGGCCGCACCCGCACCACGCCCTCCTGAAAATTCCCATGGAAATCCCTCCGTCCTGTGGAAGGATACCGTGATCGCGCCATCCTCCTCCCCGGCACGGCGACGGCTCCCGCAGGCTTCCAACAGCGGGACGTTCCGCAGTCGGGCTTCTCCTTGCGGGATCCCCCCATGGACCTATCTGTCGAACCCCTCGTCGTCCCCACAACCCTCGCGGACTGGAAGCAATGCCGCCAGTCCCTCGAGGAGTGGGACGAAGCCTACCGCCGCGTCGAGGCCTACTTCTCCGCCCTCCGGGTGGACAACAAGCTGCTCCTCAGTTCCCTCGTCTTCAAGATCCTCGGTCGCGCCAGCGAGCGCGCCGCCGCCGAGCCGGACCGTCTCCCTGTCGAGCTCGCCGCCGAGGAGACCGACCGGCTTCTCGTCCAATGGTTCCGGAAAGTGCTCGGCGGCTCCGAGGTGGAGCCAGTCGACCGCCTCTCCGCGCGCGGCCGTCTCGCCCTGCTCATGGTGCAGAGCGAGATCCCCTGGCAGCAGATATTCCTCAACGACGAGCCCGTCCCCGAATCCGTCGTCGCGGCGATGAAGACCGCCTACCTGCGCGCCGATCCCGACTTTCGCTTCGTCGAGATGCGCCCCCGCCCCATCGATCTCGGCATCGTCGACGTCGCCAACCGCACCTTCGAGAGCATGGGGCACTGGAGGACCGCCGCCCAGTGGATGCTCTGGATGGGCTTCGGGCTCGTCCTCGGCGGACTGTTCTATCTGACCCGATGAGCGAAACAGCTCCCGACCAGGACACCGCGAAGGCCGAACGCCATTCCTTCTGGGAGGCCTTCCTCTTCTTCTCCACCACCCTCGCCATCACCGGCGTGGGCGCCTACCTGATGGCGGACTACCTCTGGGGCCTGGGCTGGCGCTCCTCGTCGACGGCCCTGTGGCTGCTCTTCGTCGTCCTCTTCGGCTACCTCTCCTTCGGATTCTGCCACGCCTTCTTCGGCTTCGTCCTGCGGCGGCTGCACCTGCCCTGCGCCCACATGCCGAACGTCGACGAGGAGGCCTCGACCCTGCAGGACTTCGACGGCACCCCCCGCGTCGCCATCGTCATCCCCGTCTACAACGAACCCGTCGAACGCGTCTTCGCCGGCATCCGCGCCATCTTCGACTCGGTCCTGCGCACCTCGCAGGGCGACGCCTTCGACTTCTTCATCCTCTCCGACTCGAACCAGTCCGAGCAATGGATGCGCGAGGAGGCCGCCTGGCTGGACCTTCTCCGCGACCCGAAGGCGCAGGACCGCGTCTTCTACCGCCGCCGTCCCGACAACTTCGCCAAGAAGAGCGGCAACGTGGCCGACTTCTGCCGCACCTGGGGCGACCACTACCGCTACATGGTCGTCCTCGACGCCGACAGCATCATGGCCGGCGAGGCCCTCGTCGAGCTCTATCTGCGGATGGAGTCGAATCCCCGCGTCGCCCTCATCCAGACCGCCCCCGCCCTCGTCAACGGCGAGTCGCTCTTCGGCCGCATGCAGCAGTTCGCGAACCGCCTCTACGGCCCCGTCTTCATGGAGGGCCTTGCCTTCTGGCAGCAGAACGGCGGTAACTTCTGGGGACACAATGCGATCCTCCGCCTGCGCCCCTTCATGGAGCACTGCGACCTGCCCCTGCTGCCCGGCCGCAAGCCCTTCGGCGGCCACATCCTCTCGCACGACTTCGTCGAGGCCGGACTCCTCCGCCGGGCCGGCTGGGAGGTGTGGCTCGCCCACGACCTCGACGGCAGCTACGAGGAGGGCCCCCAGAGCATCATCGACTCGGCCATCCGCGACCGGCGCTGGTGCCAGGGCAACCTGCAGCACAGCCTCCTGCTCTTCGCCCGTGGGCTGCGCGGCAAGACGCGGGTCCATCTCGCCAACGGCATCCTCGGCTACGTCTCCTCTCCCCTCTGGCTCCTTTTCATGGTCATCGCCTTCTGGCGCGCCTGTGTCGACGGTCCCGGATACTATGTCGCGAAGGACGCCGGTCCGCAGGCCCTCGCCGTCCTCGTGCTGACGCTGGTCCTGCTCTTCGCCCCGAAGGTACTCTGCCTCGTCGACCTCGCCTTCGACCGGGAGCGGCGGCGCGGCTTCGGCGGATTCGCCAACGCAGCGACCGGCGCGGTCGTCGAGACCTTCTCCTCCACCCTCGTCGCCCCCGTCATGATGCTCTTCCACACGCGCTACGTCGTCTGGAACATCGTCGGCAAGACCGTCGGGTGGAACGCCCAGCGCCGGGGTGCGCAAGGCATCTCATGGGACGAGGCGATCTCCGTCCACGGCCCGCACACCCTCCTCGGCGTCGGCGTCGGCCTCCTCGCCGCCTTCACCGAGCCCGTTCTCTTCGCCTGGCTGTCCCCCGTGCTCGCCGGTCTCTGGCTCAGCATCCCCGTCTCCGTCTGGACGAGCCGGCCCGACTTCGGGCTCCAGGCCCGGCATGAGAAGCTCTTTCTCACCCCGGACGAAACCTCCCCGCCCCGGGAAGTCGCCGAGGCGACGAGGCCACCGGACGAGCCCGACCACCGGCGCTTCCGCGGCATCACCGCGGCCGTCCTCGATCCCTTCCTCAACGCGGTCCATGTCTCCCTGCTGCGCCGCAACCGGCGGCGTCTCATGAGCGGCCAGAAAGTCTACGGCACCGACGTCGCCTCCACCGTCCCGACCGCCGGCGAGTCGGGCGCCCGCCGCCACCTCGCCGAGCGGCTTCTGCGCGAAGGTCCCAAGGCGCTCGACAACGCCGAGGTCCTCTCCGTCCTTTCCGACATCGACAGCATGCTCTGGCTCCATCGCCAAGCCTGGCTCCGCCCCAACAAGGATCTCGCCCTCTGGTGGCAGACCGCCATCCGCGAGACCTCGGCCTCGGTCTGAACGCGGAGTTGATAGATGATAGGTGGAATACGCTCCGCTCCGATGCACTAATTCGGATTTCGAGCTTCGGATTTCGGACTTTCAGCGTCCACGACCCCCACCGGCTTCTCCTCGACCGGCTCGGCCGCCTCTCCGCTGATCGGCCAGCGTTCCGGCTCGATGCGGATCTGCGGAGGGATCTTCACCGGAACGGAGGCCTCCTCGCCGAATTCGTAGACGCGCTCGACCAGCGGCACCGCGGTGATGACCATGGTGCTGTCCTCCAGGCGCTCGATGTGCAGCACCGCCGCGCAGGTGGACGACTCCTCGATCTTGATCGTCTCGCCCAGCCCGATGGCGAAGGTCTCCGGCGTCGTCTCCGCAGGCAGGGCGAGATCGACGAAGGCGTCGGGGAAGGTCGTCGAGCGCCCCCGGATCGCGTAGCCGGCGGGATAGACGTCGTCCTTCCCCATCGCCCGCACCGACACCACGGTGAACTCGCCCGAGAGGAAGGTCACGTCGTCGCGCTCCAGGTAGTTTCTCAGGTAGTGCCGCTTGAGGATGCCGTTGTAGGCGCGCAGCTCCGTCGGGCTGAAGGGGTAGACCTGGGCGTAGAGATCCTTCGCGGAGCGGAATTTCCCCCGCGGCGCCGTCACCGCGGTAAAGCCGTGGATCGGCGCGAGACGGTCGAGGCGGGTGAGGAGCCTGTAGTTCATCGGATGCTCCGGCTGGCCGAAGACCCACATGCAGAAGGACCAGGAGGCGAAGTTCAGGCCGACGAGCACGGCGATCACCGCCAGCCAGAGGATCGCGTTGCCTCCCGCGTAGCGTCCCTCGTCCTGCTCGCGCGAGTGGCGGGAGAACGGACTCTGGTCCGACAGCGTCTCCATGTCAGTCCTGCCCTCCGCAGACTTCGCCGTCCATCGTCGCCGCATCGTAGGCCGGGGCCTGGCCCTCCTTCGACGGCTCGAAGGAGGTGCCGCAGCCGCAGCTCCGCGCCGCGTTGGGATTCTCGATCTTGAAGCCCGCGTCGTTCAGTGCGTCCACGTAGTCGAGGCGGCAGCCGTCGAGATACTTCAGGCTCTCCGCATCGACGAAGACCCGCGCCCCGCCGTGCTCGTAGACCGCGTCTCCGGGCTCGGGCGAGGCCACCTTCATCGCATAGGACATGCCCGCGCAGCCTCCCCGCTCGACGAAGAGGCGCAGCCCGCTCTCCTCGGGAGAGAGGTCCTTCTCCTCCAGCAATTCGAGGAGATGACCGGCGGCGGAGTCGGTGAGGTGGATCATCGGGAAAAGTAAAAGGTAAAAGGTAAAAGGTAAAAGGTAAAAAGCGACTTCGTGGCTGCGCTCGCGACTTCCCCGTCCTCGGGCCGGGTTCGCGGGGCTTCCCCAGTCACATGCCTTTCCGACCGAAACCACCTCACCGGATGCCCAACGCCTGTCTCAGGACGGAGGCCAGCAGTCCTTGCGGCCGGATCGGAATCACGTCCACCGGCACGAGCACGCCTCCCGAACGGATCAGGTTCGGGGGCTTGACGTCGAACAGGCCCAGGTTGTCCCGTTCCCGGTAGAAAATGCCCTGGGTGACGAGGCGGAAGCCCTGTCCCTTGAGCCAGTCCATCAAATCGGGCCACCCCGGCTGATCAACATCGTGCGGGAAGCAAGGCTGGGAAGTGATGAAGGAGAACTGGTCGTCCAGCAGGGCAACGCCCTCCAAACGGGTCAGCTCGCCGCCGCTCTCCAAGCCCGGCAATCCGGCGGCCCATTCGTTGAGCAGGGCGAGCCGGGTCAAATACTGATGGGGCGTGGCCGAGGACAGCTTCTTGATTTGGCGGACCGGATCGCCCATGGCCCGGCCCCCCGCGTCGAAGTGGATGCCGAAACGACCGTCTTTCGTGGCTTTCCAGAAGCGATCCCGCAGTTGCTTGACATGATGCTCACCCATCCCCGGCCCGCCCTCCCAGAGGACTAGGTCGGGGGAG
>CAYSZN010000209.1:0-6677 GCA_964435425.1 uncultured Akkermansia sp.
CCCAGTTCGGGGTATCGGAGAACGGATGTCTGGTAGAGGTCCCAATCGGTCATAGGTGATTTTATGATCGACAGGAAGGCGTATTTCGCAAAGGCTTTCCGCATGAAACCTCTTCATGCCATCCTCGCGGCCCTGGCCGCCGCCATCGTCCTTCCGTCCAGCCCCGCCCTCGCGCAGGAGGGCGGCCTCTTCCGGCACTTCGTCTCCTTCCAGTTCAAGGAGGGCACGACGCCGGAGCAGCAGGACGAGATCGTGAAGGCCTTTCTCGAACTCAAGGAGGAGATCGACACCATCGTCGATCTGGAGTGGGGAGCGACGGAGAACATCGAGCCGCTCAACGACGGCTTCACCCACTCCTTCCTTGTGACCTTCCAGGACAAGGCCGGGCTCGCCACCTACCTCCCGCACCCTGCCCACGAGGCCTTCGTGGCGAAGCTGAAGCCGCATCTCGCGAAGGTCTACGTGTTCGACTATACGGCGAAGCCTTGAGTGGGGCGGGCGGCTGTATCCGTCAGAGTTGGAACCACGAATGAACACCAATGGACACGAAATTATCCCGGAGGGAATCGTATCGCCGCCTTGTCGGGATTCGTGTTCATTGGTGTTCATTCGTGGTCGAACATAAACCGTGAAAGGTTCCCACCAAGGAACGGGGCTTGCCAAGCCCCATTCCTCGTCGCCACATGCTCAGCGTGTCGCGGAAAGCCGCGTCTGCTCCGTTCCGAACACCCGGTAGCTCGAGTAGCGGTTGGTCGCAGGATCGTAGACGTAGTAGGTCAGCGCTCCCTTGCCGACCTTCCGTGCCGCGCGCCGCTTCCGGCGGAGCGCCTCCTCGGCGTCCTCTTCCTCCAGCACCGTGCTCCCCACCGCAATCGTCCCGTGCCGTCGCGGACCGGCGTTCCCGTCCAGGATCTCCTCGAGGATCGTGACTCCGCTGCGCGATCCTCCACGTCCCTCGAGCGCCTCCTCGTAGGCCAGCGAACTGGTCAGCCAGTCATAGCCGTCGTAGAGGAAGAGGTCCTCGTAGCGGAAGAAGGAGTCGTAGGTCCTGTCGAAGAGCCAGCCGTGGAAATCGAAGGGCCCCGGCAGCACAGGACCCGGCAGCACGGGGCCGCTTCCATTGCCCCCGTTGCCTCCCCCGTTTCCGGGCCCCACGGGAGGACTGACAGGAAGCGCGCCGCTGTAGTAGATGTTGTAGAACCCGAATCCGTGGTAGGGGTAGTCGCCCTCGGGAGCGAATTGCGCGGAGCCGATGTCGAACGGATCGGAGAAGCGGTGTTCGGTCGCCTCGCTCTCGTCCGCCCGGCCCGGACCGCCGGGCTCGGGAGTGCGGGTGTAGGGGGTCGTGTTCAGGTAGGTCCCGGTCGCAATGCCGTTCCTCGCCGAGTTCGGCATGTAGAGGCGCAGCTCGTCGCCGGTGTAGCCCAGCCCGGCGCTGGAGAAGACGGTCTGGTTGGTGGTGACCAGCTCGCCGTCGCCATGCGGGTCGTTGCGGCTGACCGCGAAGTAGGTGTGCCCATGCCGGGAACCGACGAAACTGCTGCCCTGGCTCGTGTCGATGTGCCCGACGATGGCCCGGCCGAGATAGGCGCTGTTGCCAATGCTGACGCGGATGTTCCCGTCGATGTCGCCGGCACCGGGGCTCAGGGGATCCCCGTGGCCGATCTTCGTCCCGTTGGTGGTGGTGGCGGCGCTCCCGGCGTTCATGTAGAGGTTGTTGCCCGCGATCACCTCGATGTCGCCGAGCTTGGTGCCTACGTCGATGTACATTCCGTGCCCGATCGTCGCTGCGGTGGTCTGGCCCTCGCCGCCCATCACGACCACGTTTCCGTTGGTGCCGAGGGCGTGGACCACGATGGATTCGCCGGCCTGCCCGAGATTCCCGTAGCCGGTGCTGCCGTAGCCGACGGTGTGCCCGATCGTGGCCCAGTGGTACTTGTCCAAGGAGTTCTCGTTCGTGTTCATGCCGCCGACGACATGGACGCTGCCGTCCTCGGTGATCACGGCGATGTTGCCGCGGTGGTCTCCATTCGCGGCATAGCCGCCGTGGCCGAGAATCGCCGTGCTGACGCGTCCGCCCCCGCCGCCAAAGCCGGTGAGAATACCAGCCGGATCGTTGATCGGGAGCGGTTTTCCGTCCTGATCGACGCGGTCCGCGACGTCGATGTTGCTGCTGGCCATCACGCTGATGTCGCCCCGGGTCGTCTTCAGCCGGATGTCGCCGAAGTGCCCCCAGTTGCCGTCGCCCGCGCCCGCCGTTCCGACGGGGATGCTGTCGTTGCCCCGTGCGCCGTAGAACGCGCTGTCGCTGTTCGCCGCATCCGAGGCGTAGCCACCATGGCCGAGCTGCACCCAGACCCGCCCGTCTTCGGTGTAGGCCGGGTTGTCCTTCGTGAACGTGCCGGCGACCAGGGCGATATGGCCGCCCACCTCGATGTCGATGTCGCCGTTGAGACCGAACGGAGCACCTGTGACACCGCTGCGCGAACCGTATCCTCCGTGACCGACCTGCGCATAGGCATCCTGCCGGTCGCCAGCCTTGACGAGGAATCCGACCCCGTTGGCGTCCTGCGTCCCGCGAATGAAAATGTTGCCGAAGTGGTTGCCGTCGGCGTCGAGACCACCGTGACCGAGCTGCACGTAGCTGTAGAGATCATACTGGCGGTGTCCGCCGTGACCGGCGATGAAATGGAGTCCCCCGACCTCGCCGAGCGGATTGCCCGGGTCGATATGGTCGATGACGATGTTTCCCGAATGGGCACCCTTGTTGGCGTAGCCACCGTGGCCGAGCTGGGCATAATTGAGATAGGATGCGCCTCCTTGGAAGCGGATGTCGCCCGCCGCGTGGACCAGGATGTCGCCCGAGTTGCCGGGCTGGTCGGCAGCCTTGTTGTCGGGGCCGTCCGCATCGAAGCCTCCGTGACCGAGCTGTACATAGGAGTATAGCTTGTTTCCCTCGATGCTCTCGTAGGTGGCCGTCGCACCAGTGCCTGCCCAACTGCCGGTGTAGTCCGATCCCGTGAAACGGACCTGTCCATCGTCGTAATCCACCTCGCCGACCGTTGCGCCGTCGCTGGCGCGGACCAGGACGGCGGTCAGGCCGGTGCCTTCGCCCGGAACGTCGGTGATCGTGTCGACCACGTTGCCGGAAGCGTCCCTCAGCACGATCTCGACCGTCCCCGGCACGATATTCGCGTAGATGCCGGGCATCTGCCTGCCGGTGGCCGTGGTCCGCAGGTCTGCCAGGATGACCCACACATTCGTCCCCGCCTTGAGAGCGGCGTCGATGGGGGCGGTGGTCACGGTCCTCTGTGTGATCGGCGATGCCGCCGCGCCGAGGAACTCCACTCCGCCCCAGGTCTCGATATCGATCGTGCCGGAATGCACCCCGCGGGATCCATGGCCGCCGTGCCCGAGCTGGGCGTAGGAATACTGCCCTTGTCCGACTCCCTTCGTCACGGTCTCCGTCGTCGCACCATTCAGGGAGGCGGTGGTGCTCGCCGATGTCTGGGCGCCGGTAACGCTGCCGTCGAAGCGGATCCCGCTTCCGAGCGCCCGGATCACGATATCCCCGGTGAAGCCGTATTCGTTGTTGGCACTGGAACTGTAGCCTCCGTGACCGAGCTGGGCGAAGCTGAAGTCCGTATCCCCGGCTACGAAGAGGATGCCGCCAGTCTCCTCGTCGCCGTCGGCATTGCCGACGTCGCCGGTACCCGAAACGACGGTGATGTCCTGGCGGTTCGGCATCACGGTGGTGGCCGCATATCCACCATGCCCCAGCATGACCCAACGCCTGCCCACACCAAACGGAGTGGCATTGTAGGTGCCCTCCCAATCGCCCGAGAGCACCCCGTCGGTCGGTCCGCCCTCGGGCGAGACGAAGCTGATGCCGCCGCGGGCGGTCACTGCGATTTCGGCCGAGTTGTCGGATCCGAGTATGTCGCCGTCGCTATCGTATCCGCCGTGCCCGAGCTGGGCGAACCCGTCCTCCATGCCTCCGGCCTTGAACCGGATGTTCCCGCCGACCGCTCCGGCGCCCTGGCCGGCCAGGACGGTGATGGTGCCGTCTTTGGCACCTTTCGTTACGAATCCGCCGTGGCCGATCTTCGCGTAGGCGTAGCGATAGCCCGAAGTGGTGGAAGGGCGCGTATTGTCGCCGCCCTGGACGACGAGGTCTCCGGTGTCGGCCTCCACATGGACCTTGCCGATGAACCCGGTGGACGCCGCCAGCGTGGGCGTGCCGAACGGTGTCGCCGCCCCCGCGCCGAAATTCGGCGTCTGGTCGGCCGTGTTGGTGGCATACATGTAGTTTCCGCCATGGCCGATCATCGCATGGGTCCGCAGACCGGTGCCGGCTCGGAGCATGATGCCGACCCGGTTGCCCGGATCCGTCGGACTGGCGTAGGTGCCGCCCGCATAGACGGTAATGTCGCCCGTGGTGGAGTTGTCCGGCATGATGTTGCCCACCACGATGCCGCCGGGCATGGTGAATCTCCCTACAGTGCTCGGGCCGCCCGCATTCTGCCCGCCGTGGCCGATATGGACGTAGCTGCCATAGTAGGAGTTGTCGGAGGGGTTGCCCGCCGGGACCACTTGGTCATCGGGGATGGGGGTGCCGAAGTTGACATCGCCCTCCCGGATCACCTGGTTGTGCGCCTCGGCCCGGATCGCCCCGGTGGTGGCGGTGACGACGATGTCTCCGCTGCGAGTCATGTCCCACACGCTCCCGTAGGCTCCCTGGTTGTCGGTGGCATGCCCGATCTGGACGAAGCTCCGGCTTCCGGGCCCGCCGAGCATCTGGATGCCGATGCCCTCGGGGCCGCGGACGTATCCTCTGGGCGTCGTCCCGTGCGCCGTCACGGTAACGTCGCCGTGGTAGCTGCCCGTGTTCTCCGCGCCTCCATGGCCGATCAGACTGAAGGTTCCGGTAGGACGGGAGGTGCTGAGCATGCCGGCCGCGTCAAAACCCGGTCCTCCCATCATCAGAATGTCGCCGTCCGCAGTGACGGTGATCTTCGCATGGATGCGGGCCAGATCGCCTGCGTAGTTCGTCCGCCAGGTGCTGCTGAAAAAGGACGACCGGTCCCGGCTCGGATTCACCACGATACCGTCCCGCGTCGTTCTGATGCTCGGCGAAGCAGCGCTGTAGTGGGGTTCGGTCCCTTCGCCGACGTTGGCCCCATGGCCGATCTGCGTGCTGCTGTAGCTGGTGCCGCCGAGCATCTGGAGTCGCCCGCTCAGGCCGACCTCGATGTCGCCGGTAGCTCCCCAGCCGGCCCCGCGGAACTCTCCCGCATCGAATTCCGTGCCGCCCAGCAAGGCGATGTAGTCCTTGCCGAGCACGTTGCCCGCCGCATTGCCCCACCACTCGTTCTGGACGGTGTTCAGGGCGTTGCCGAGTCCGTATTCGTAGCCCGAATCGCGAAAGCCCAACTGCGCCCATCCGTGGCTGTAGGTCGTGCTGCCCGTGAGGAGCAGATCGTGCGCCGCCACGTTGGTGTCGCCCCAGCGGCTGCCCACATCCACGCCGATCGGCGAGCCGTTGATGCCGATGTGGACGGAGCCGCTCCGCAGACCCGCCGCATCGTTGGCGGCATTGCCGTCGTTCATCGTGGCGAGGACGTCCTGCATGTTGAACGAGAGCGTGACGAGGCCGGTGGCCGGATCGGGGGTGGCGGAAAAGCCGGTGCTTCCGTCCCAGCCAGCCACCACATTGATCCCGCCCGCTCCGGCGCTGTGTACCGCGGTGTGGAAGTGGACGTCGCCCATCGCCAGAAGCGTCAGCGTGCCGCCGAGGGTGCCCGCGTCGTTCTGATACCACTCGATCTTGTCGTTCCTGGCCTCCAGCGCCGAGGTGGCCCTGCCGATGGTGATGTCGCCCCGCTCGGCGCCTCCCCCGAAGTTCGTGGAGATGATCACGTTGGTGCCAAGGTCGAGCTGCTCGGACAGCCAGCGGTTGCTGATGTTGCTCGTGGTGCCGTCCCACGCATCTCCCACGCCGCTGCCGAGTGCGGAGATCATGACGTTTGTCGGGTCCAGCAGCAGGGTGCCCGATGCTCCCTCCGACGCCCGCAGGTCGATGTTGCCGGACACCGACAGGTTCCGTTTGCCGGAGAGCTCGGCGAAGCCGCCCTTGGAAATCCCGTGCGCGGACAGGTCCCCTTCGAAGAGCGTGTCGCCATCGGACCAGAGGATGACGGTGCCGCCGGACCCGCCCTCGACGGCGTCGGCGATGATGAGGGCCCCTTCCTCGACGACGAGCTCCTCGGCATTGCGGATGCTCTCGTCACGCCCTTGGAAACCGCCGCCGATCTTGGCGCTGCCTCCTCCGGTGGCGCCGGAGGCATCGACGACCGCCCCGTTGCCCACGGCGATGCGGGTGGCCTCGACCTTGACCTGTCCCCCGACGCCGGTCTCGCCGACGGAGCGGAGCTGGCCTCCCACGACAGCCTCGTCCACCGCGTCGATGGAGAGGGTTCCGCCAGTGGCCCCGCTCGTGTTGACCACAGCTCCCGCCGCGACCTCGACGCTGCTCCCGCTGACGGTGACGCTGCCGCCGGCGCGGCCAACCTCGCCCGAGGCGTCCACGGTGCCGCCGATCTGGACGCGGCCGCCGGAGACATTGACCTGGCCGCCCGAGCCGTCGCTGTTGCGGGCGGAAAGCTGGCCGGTGTTGA
>CAYSZN010000210.1:0-6668 GCA_964435425.1 uncultured Akkermansia sp.
ATGAACGATTCAGTCCAGGCATTGTGGTAGGGATTGGCTCTCGCCGACATGCTTTCGAGGTTCAGCCCGAGGTTGCGCGCATCCTCACCGGCTTGAACAAGACGGAGCATGTTCCCACTTTGCTAGGGAAGCTGAGCCGGACTGCCGTCGGGCTGGCACGCCTGGGGGCGACGGGGATCAACCCCGGCTTCGGCCTTGTCCGAAACCCTCTCCGGGACGTTCTGACGACCACGGTGACGGCGGACTACTCGAAGGGGGAGGCCCCTTCGCCTCCCTCGCGGCGATGGTCGAGGATGTCGTCGGCAGCGAGGACGCCAACCGCTACGCCGCCATGGGCGTGAGTCTGTCCGGCTGGATCGGGCAGGACCGACGCCTTGCCCGAGGTCTCCACCGCAAGGTCACGGCGTCCACGGCAGGCCGCAAGGTGGTGATCGCGACGGTTTTCACCCCCATCGATTCACTCCGCACCATTCTCGGCGTGACGGAGGCCGGGCCGCGCCTCGCCGAGTTCAAGGCGGCGTGGAGAACGGGAGTGCAGCAATACGGGGACGCCAAGGATGCGGCGATCCTCGCCACCGTAGCCGGGAAGGATGTGAGCGTGAATTTCAGCCGGGCAGGGGAATACGGCCGCATCGCCAACGAGATGTTCCTCTTCTTCAACGCGGGCTTGCAGGGCATGGACAAGCTGGGGCGCACCTTCTGGAACCATCCCGCCCGCACGGTCACGAGGGCGGGCATGTGGATCACGGCGATGGCGATGGCGAACTACTTCCGCAACCGCGACGAGGAGTGGTGGAAGGAACTTCCCCCCCACGAGAAGTGGAACCACGTCCACGTCAAGATCCCCGGCACGGATGTCGTGCTGCGGCTGCCGCTTCCGTTCGAGTTCGGGGCGCTCTTTGGTGCGCTTCCGGCGGCGATGATCGAGGAATCCCGCTCGCCGGGCGCCTTCGCCGAGGCGTGGGGCATCTTCACCGGGAACTCTACCCCCGATTTGATCCCCGCCATGATCCGCCCTGTGATGGAGGTTGCCGCCAACAAGGACTGGAAGGGCAAGCCCATCGTTCCCGATCAGGTCCGAGAGCATCGTCTCCCGGCGGACCAATACTCCGAGCACACCACGGAGTTGGCGAAGATCGCAGGCCGGGCGACCGGAAGCAGCCCCGCCATGATCGAGCACCTGGTGGACGGCTACACCGGTGGCTTCTACCGTCGGCTGGCCAAGACCTTGGACGCCGTGGCCGATCCCACGGTCGCGACAAAATTCCCGAGAGATTGGCCGGTGATCGGCACGCTCTTCCTCCGCGAGGGCACTTCGCGTGTCGTCGGCGACTTCTACGAACGCACTACGGCCCTGAAGCAGAAGGCCGGATCGGGCAAAGCCACAGTCGAGGAAATCGGCGAACTGGCTGCCGCGGAGTCGCTTTCCCGCTCCTTGTCGGAGGAATGGAAGAAGCTGCGTGAGATCTCGGCTTCGGGCGGGAGCGCGAAAGACCGGCAGGAGGCGGGCAAGCCCGTCCTCGACTCCGTGAAGGCAGGCATCAAGGCGCACGCCGAGAAGTCCGATTCATGGAGGATTCGCGGGGCCGGCAAGCTCGCGATGGACGCGACCAATCCCGATGCCGACGCCTCGAAGCGGACCGCTGCCGCGAAGCTTTTGCAGGAGAGCGACCTTTCGCGCGATGAGGCATTTACCGCCCTCCGGGCCGAGGCGAGGCGGCGAGGATGGAAAACCGTGATCCGAAATCAGTCCGGCAAGCTCACGCCTTACGGGAAGCGGGTGGCGAGGCTGAGGGCGGCGCTTTGACCGGATGTGGTTCGATCCCGAGGAACCTCTTAGCATCTGCTTTGCTCACAAGCTTTGCGACGTAGCTCTTGTAGAGCTGTTTGGCGTTGGTGTGTCTGCTCCAGTTGGCGACTTTGGCGGCGTCGCCGTAGAAGCTCATCATCATCGTGCAAAAGGTGTGTCGAAGCGCATTCTGCGGCCATGTCGGGATCGACGGCTTGAGCTTCGGGAAGACATCCTTCCTCAACCGCTCAGCCGTGTCGTTTCCGGGAACCGCGATTCGACCTTCGCCGCGATGCTTTGAGAGCCATTTCCAGAGGTTCTTGGGCAAGCCGTGGAGAACCCAATCATCGCCGGTTTTCACAATGCGTTGCCCGTCTTCAGTCCAGCCAGGCAACGTGATTGTCCGGGCTTTGAGGTCGATCCATTCCCATTCCATGCGGCCGACTTCGGCCCTGCGGATGCCCGCGAAAATCTGGAGTGCGTGCCATGGAGCATATTTGGGCTCGTGGAGGTCGAGATACTCCATCATCGCTGCAACTTGATCGACAGCGAGCACGCCCGTTGGCTTCGGCGTGATTGTCGGGAGGTCCATTTCGTTGATCTCTTCCGTAGGCGATTCTTGAACGAGCTTCCATCGTCGGCACCAGTTGAAGAAGTTGGTCAGCGAATCCCGATGGTTCGAGACTGTCCTCGCGTCATGTGGAATCGCCTTGAGCCATTCCGCGACTTCGTTTCTGGTGATTGAGCGAATCTGCCGCTCGCCGTGGGTCAGGGCGAATCTCTCGACGTGCTTGCTCAGTGCGTCAAAGTGTCGCTTGGAGAGCTTTCGAGTCTTCTTCTCCGCAATGAACTCCTCCGCTGCTTCTGAAACCGTCTTCATCTCCGCTCCTTCCGGGTGATGGTGCCGGTAGAAGCTGGCCACGTCGCGTAGATCGACCTCGGGAACGATTCGCTTGGCCTCGACGAATTCCCAATGCTCTTCCGGGGAGTATTGATCTGCGACGGTGCCGAATCTCTTCGCCCGTCGGCAGTGAGCCCGCCATTGCTTCTCCGCCTCGGCTTTTTCGCTGTAGAAAGATCGCGTCCGCTTCCCGTTCGAGTGAGTGGTCAACTGCCACCGCTTTCGGGACTCCAGCCAGACAATGGGGATGTTGGCGCTTCCTTTCCCATCGGGCAATCCTAGTGTGGCTGCTGTGGCGGTTTTTAGGGCACAAGGATAGCTCAGGATGCACAAAGACGAAACTCGAAATCCTTATTTTATAAGGGTTTCAAGGGTGGGAAAAGTGGAGGTGAGGGGAGTCGAACCCCTGTCCTAAAAGCCGTCGCACCGGACTTCTACATGCTTAGTCGGTCTTTTGATCTAGGAGAGGCGGCTTCGACAGACAGAATCCGTTCTCTCCGATGGTCCTGTAACCTCTCGTCCCTGCCGCCGGACCCCCGCGGCGAGACCAGTCTGCTAAAGTGGCGCGACTTGGCTCAGCAGACGTCGGCCGAGTCGCGTGACAGCTCAATTAGGCCGCCAGGGCAAGTTCAGGTTCGTTAGTTGCGTTTGTTTTTTGAGCGGCTTTTTACGAGGCCAGCCGATCAACCTCGGCATGCTGTCAGGTTCTCAAACCTTCAGTCGAAACCAGTACACCCCCGTCTGACCGGGAATCCCACCGGGAGAGCAAAGATAGGGCCGTTGTCCCGGAAACGCAAGCGCTGGCTCAGAAGAGGAGCCCGTCGGTGGGCTCGGCTGTGGCCTCGATGCGCTCGATGCGGATCATGGGAATGATCTCGTCGTTCTCGTTCGCGTAGTGGATCTGGCCGTAGAGCTTGTACCAGCCCATCTCGGTGTATTCGGGCGGGGCCTTGCCGAAGTCGACGGGGATGGAGAGCGGCCGGGCGTCGGCGGCGCAGCATTCGATGAAGAGCCGGAAGGCCTTGAGCCGGGTGTTGTTCGGATTGTGGAGGGTCTCCTCCATGAGCTGCGCGGTGGTCTCGACGGGGATGCCCTCCATCACCTCCATCAGCTCGCGGTCGCCGGCGGTGTAGAAGATCTGGGGCACATCGAGGAGGAATTCGCCCTTCTCGTTCTGCGGCACCATCTTCTTGAGGTCCTCGATGGTGAAGGAGCCCCAGGCCTCGTCGGCTTTGGCATCCTTCGTCTCGGGCGGGGTGTCCGCCTGGCCGGGGTAGGGGGCGGCGCCGGATTCGGCTCCCTCGATGCCTTCCTTGGTGTAGGGATTGGCGACGGGCTGGCTCGCGGACGGGGGACGGGACTTCGCGCGGGACTCGGCGATGCGCATCTGCATCATCTGCCGCTCGATCTTGCCCCATTTGGCAAGGTATTCGGCGCTGAACCGATCGGTCGAGTAGCCGGTCGCGACGAGCAGGGGAGCGAGGAGGACGAGAAGGGAGAAGGCGAGCCCGGAGGGGCTTTCGTCGTGGTCGTGCGCGTGGGCATGCTCCTGCTCATCTCCGTCGGCGTCTCCGTGGTCGTGTCCGCAGCAGCCGTGCGTGTGATCGTGCCCATGCGTGTGGTCGTGGGCTTCGTCGGCATGGCCATGATCGTGATCGTGTCCGCAGCAACCGTGTCCGTGCGAAGGCGTGTCCTCGTGTGGAGGATGGTGGTGCTCGTGGTCGCAGGCGTGGGAATGCCCGAGATGGTGGGAATGGGCCTCGCCGTGGTGATGGTCGTGGCCGCAGGCGTCGCCGTGGGCGTGGTCGTGCGTGCAGACCCCGACGGCGCGTTTGCGGTTCAGGAAGTTGAATCCCGCGAGGAGGAGGAAGCCAATTCCCGAGAGCAGGGCGTAGATGCGGAAGCTGGGGTCGAGGTATTTCTCGATGCGCCCGCTCGTGTAGAAGTAGAGGAAGACGACGCCCCAGACGACCAGGGTGAGGATCGCGAGGGTCTGGAGGAACTTTTTCATGGCCGGGGTGGAGAGGGGATTCCGGGGAAGGGGATCAGAGCCGGATCCAAACGTAGCTCATCACACCGATGACGACAAAGAGCGCGATGGCGAGCGAGAGCACGAAGCGCGACTTGAAGACGGAGAGATACATGAAGACCAGCTTCACATCCATCATCGGGCCGAAGACGAGGAAGGCGAGCTTGGCCGACTGCGGCACGGGGAAGTTCGCGGCGATGAAGGCGTCGGAGGTGCTGCAGAGGCTGAGGACGAAGGCCAGCATCATCATCAGGCCGATGCCGGTGGCCTCGTTCTGGTTGAAGACCATGATGAGGTCCTCGGTGACGTAGGCCTTGAAGATCGCGGTGATGGCGACGCCGATGGTGAAGTACATCGCCGTTTCGAGGAAGTCCCGCATCGTCGTGCGCATGGCGAGGACGAGGCGCTCGGGCCGGACGCCTTCCTCGGGGGCGGCATCGGAGGAGCCGCCGGGGGCGGAGCCGGCGGAGCGCGGGAGCACGCCCGGACGGAGGATCGACTGGTTGCGGAACTTCAGCACGACGAGGCCGACCCCCACGGTGATAACGAAGGCGAGGAGGAGGCGGCTGCAGGTCATGTAGACCGGGCCGTAGGTCAGCGCCGTGTCCGCCCCGCGCAGGGAGAACTGTCCCAGCGAGGTGGAGAAGGCCTTCATCGTGCTGATCGCGACGATGGGATTGATGATCGGGGCCGAGAGCATGTAGGTGATGGCGCAGGAGATCGGCAGCCCTTTGCGGATGAGGCGGCGGATCACCGGCACGACGGCGCATTCGCACACGGGAAAGACCGCGCCGAGGAGTCCGCTGAGGATCACGGCCATCACCTTGTTCTTCGGCAGCCAGCGGTCGATCAGGCCGGGGGGCAGGTAGGCGTCGATGAAGCCGGAGATCAGCGTCCCGAGAAGGATGAACGGAGCCCCCTCCAGTAGGATGCTGAGGAAGAGAAGGCAGAAGTCGGTGAAGGGCGTGGTGGCGGCAGGATCCATTCCGGGAGCGATGGCCGGGAAGGTAAGGCACCGTCCCCACGGATCGCAAACGCGGAAATGCGGCTAACTCTCCGCAAGTGGTGCTTCCGAAATGACCAATGGGGCGCGCAAGCAGGCTCCCCTCGGTGGAAAGCGCAAGGAGGGGCGGTGTCCTTGGAACCTTTTTGAATACCCCATCCATAAACCAGTCCTCGAACCTGAGGAGGGTGTGCCGGGGCGCCCTGCAGGATCACAAAAGAAGAGGAAAGGAAATCTTGCATTAACCATAAAAACCATTATTTTTAGCATTAAAGCGATCCGAATGAATCTTGTGCTTATTGATTTTTTCTAAATTTCGTTCAAATTTGCAATAATTTTCAAAAATAAGATCAAATGATGCCGAAGAGTATGACGATCCTCGGACTGCAAACCGACATCGCTTGGGAGGATCGTTTGGCGAACGTTTCGCGCATTGATGCGATGCTGGCGTCATTGGGGCCGGTCCCCGAAGATTCTCTCCTCGTGTTTCCCGAGCTTGCCACATCGGGCTTCACGATGAACACAGTCGCGGCGGTCGAGCCGCGCGACGGAGAATCGGCGACATTTTTCTCGAGCCTCGCGCGCCGCCATCGCTGCCATGCCCTCGCCGGAATCGCGGGAGAGGGAGCGGAGCCGGGGCTCGGAGCGAACGAGGCCGTCTGCTTCGGTCCCGACGGCGCCGAAGTCGCCCGCTACCGCAAGCGCCGCCCCTTTCCCCTCGTCAAGGAGGGCGACCACTACCCCGCCGGCGACCGCGCCGTGGTCTTCGAGATCGGTGGATGGAAGGTCGCGCCGCTGATCTGCTACGACCTGCGCTTTCCCGAGCTCTTCCGCGAGGCCGTGGTCCTGGGGGCCGAGGTGTTCGTCGTCATCGCGAACTGGCCCATCGCCCGCGTCGACCACTGGACCACCCTGCTGCGCGCCCGCGCCATCGAGAACCTCGCCT
>CAYSZN010000211.1:0-6668 GCA_964435425.1 uncultured Akkermansia sp.
GTCCTGCCCCTTGGGGTAGGGCTTCACCTTGGCGAGGTTCTGCGCGACGGTCTTGCCGGTCACGGTCATGCAGTCGCCGTGGAGGAGTCCGGCGTCGAGCAGCATCTTCATCAGCGGCAGGGTGCCGCCGATCTCGACGAGCTTCATCATCACGTATTTGCCGCTCGGCTTCAGGTCGGCGAGCACGGGGACGCGCTTCCCGATGCGGGTGAAGTCGTCGATGGTGATCTTCACTCCCGCGGCGCTGGCCACGGCGATGAGGTGGAGCACGGCGTTGGTCGAGCCGCCGAGCGCGGTCACGACGGTGATGGCGTTCTCGAAGGCCTTCTTCGTCAGGATGTCGCGGGGACGGATGTTTTTCTGGATCAGGTTCACGACCGCAGCGCCGGCGTCGAAGCAGTCCATGCGCTTCTCGTCGCTCACGGCGGCCTGGGCGGAGCTGTTCGGCAGGCTCATGCCTAGGGCCTCGATGGCGCTGGCCATGGTGTTCGCGGTGTACATGCCGCCGCAGGAGCCGGCTCCGGGAATGGCTGTCGCGGTGACGCCCTCGAGCTCGGCGTCGTCGATCTTGCCGGCGCTGTGCTTGCCCACGGCCTCGAAGACGGAGACGATGTCCACGTCCTCGCCGTGGTGGCAGCCGGGCTTGATGGTGCCGCCGTAGACGAAGACGCCGGGCCGGTTCATCCGCGCGATGGCCATGAGGCAGCCGGGCATGTTCTTGTCGCAGCCGCCGATGGCGACGACGCCGTCCATGCCCTCGCAGCCGACCACGGTCTCGATGGAGTCGGCGATGACCTCGCGGCTGACGAGCGAGTATTTCATCCCCTCGGTGCCCATGGAGATGCCGTCGGAGATGGTGATGGTGTTGAACTCGACGGCCTTGCCTCCGGCGGCATCGACGCCCTTGGCCGACTCCTTCGCGAGCAGGTCGATGTGCATGTTGCAGGGGGTGACCATGCTCCAGGTCGAGGCGATGCCGACGATGGATTTCCTGAAGTCCTCGTCGGAGAAGCCGACGGGGTAGAGCATGGCGCGGCTCGGGGCGCGGTCGGGGCCGTCGAGCATGGGGCCGGAGAACTGGCGGTGGGCGGGCGTGGCGGCTTTCGCCGTTTTCTTCGAAGAGGGTTGGGTCTTGGACATGGCAGGGTCGGATCGCGTTGTCTTGTCGAATGATGACGGAGAATTGCGATGGATGGAAATACTATTTTTCCCCGCCTGTGATACCTTTTCGGTATGAGCGACTACTCGCTGCGCGAACTGGAATGCTTCCTCGCGGTGGCGGAGGAGATGTCCTTCACCCGGGCGGCGGAGCGGCTGAGGCTGGCCCAGCCGCCGCTCTCGAGGCACATCCGCTGTCTGGAGGAGAAGCTGGGCGTGGCTCTGTTCGAGCGTTCGCGCCGCCATGTCGCGCTGACGCCGGCGGGGACCGCCTTCCGTATCGAGGCGCGGGACATCCTGCCCCGGCTGCGGCGGGCGGGGGAGGCGGCGAAGCGGGCGGCGCGGGGCGAGACGGACCGGGTCGAGGTGGGCTTCGTCAGCGCGGTGCTTTCCCCCGAGCTTGTCGCGGTCTTCACCCGGTTCGGGAAGCGGTATCCGCAGATCCGCATGCAGCTCCACGATCTGCTGCCCTCGGACCAGCTCGCCGCCCTCGCGCGGGGTGAGCTCGATGTGGCCTTCGTCGGCGTCGCGCCGGAGAGGCTGCCCGCCGGACTCGCCGCGACGCGCTGGCGCGAGGAGCCGCTGCTTGCCTTCGTGCCGCCGAACCATCCGCTCGCCGTGCGCCGGGAGCTGCGTCTCGCCGAACTGGCCGACGAGCCTTTCGTGATGATCTCGGCCGAGGCCGCGCCGTCGTTTTCCTCGTATGTCCACCATCTCTGTCTGGAGGAGGGCTTCCGCCCCCGCGTCGTGCAGGAGGCGTCTCGCGCGCAAGCGGTCGCCGCGCTGACCGTGGCGGGGATCGGGGTGGCGCTGCTGCCCGCCTCGCTCGACCGGATCACCGGTAACGGCATCGCCCTGCGCCGTTCGCGGCGGAAGAAGGCGGCCATCGTCCATTCCCTCGTCCACGCGGTCAAGCCGGGACCGTCGGCGGTCCGCTTTCTGGAGGTGGCGGGGATTTGAAACCGAGCCGCCTTCGGCCCACGGCAGGAGGGCGTTCCAGACGGATCGACGGCGTGCCTGTTTCAGGATTCCAGCTTGGGCTAGCTGGGGAAGCGCAACCGATTTTCATTAAAATCTCCGATTGAGACACAAAAAATGTATAAATAAGCGATTTAAATTGACTAAAATTATGAAAATTATAAAATCGATTCTGGTTCAACCCATTTCCCTGAACGGCACCCATGAAACGAATGAAGTTCTCTACTCGCAAGTCGCTCGCATGGATGGCCATTCTCGCTGGCAGCATGGGAGGAACCCTCAAGGCGGAACTGGTCGATGGCGCCTTTCCCGTCGGCTGGCTCAACCTGACCACGAACTCCATCGTTCTCGGGTCGAGACCGCATCTGGCTTGGCAAGTGGTGCCTTCGTCTATTGAGAGCCAGGTCGAGCTTTCGGGAACGGGGCGCTTCTCGATCCTGCGGGACGCCCTGATGGCCGTCCGGGTCGTGGGGGTCTCGGTACTGGACGGCACGGCCCTGACCAGCGCCGCGTCCAAGGCCCGCGTCGAAATCCAGGTGCAGGTGAACGGCGGTGGCTACCGGCCGATCTTCTTCGATTCCGCCCAGTCCGGCACCCCCGACGAGGTGGAGCTCTCGCGCGGAGTGTCCTCGTCCGACACGATCGACTTCGGCGCCCGTTTCCAGAAGTCGGACGGGACCTGGTCGGAATGGCGCAGCTCGTCGAACTCGACTGGACACATCGTCGCTCTGAAGAATGGCGATCCCGCGCCCACCCATCCCTCCTCCGGTGGAGCGAAGAACTTCCTGCGACCCTATCTCGACGCCGTGGGGAAGGTCCGCATCAGCCCCAACGACTTGCTTCTGCTCATCGAGATCGATTCGGCCGATGCCTCGGATCCGGCCTTCGACAGGCAGGATGCCGCAGTGCTGATCTCCTTCGGGGATGTGTTTCCGCGCTAGGAAAAAGGAAGAGCCCGCATGGTCCGAACCTGCAACGATGCGATGAGCACCCGATTCTGGATCTCCCTGGCTGCCGCGCTTGGCGGAATGCTGGCGTCCTTTGCCGCGGCGATGCCGTCCCTCGGACAGGACGCGGGCAAGGCTCCCTTCCGCAATGCGCCCAGCCACGAGGATCTGGCCGCCGCCTACGAGCGCTCGAAGGGCGAAGATCCCATCCGCGGGCTTGGGCAGGATCCGGAGATCCTGGCCCAGGCGAAGGAGTATTCGCAGGCTTCCCTGCTCGACCGTTCGGACGCCCTGGCCCACAGCGGACTGGCGACCCTGCTGCCGAAGGGGGCCGTCCTCTTCGTCCCCGAAGCCATGGCCGGGCGGGCCTCGCTTGCGGAGGGGACCGTCCTCGTCGATTGGAGGGAGTTCTACCGGAGCAACAGCCATTGGCTGCTGCCGTGGAATGTGAGGCTTGCGCAGGCGATCGGGGAGGAGCCTTTGGATCTGGGCCAGCTTGAACGGCTCAAGCGGATGGGCAAGGTCGTCGTCGCGACTTGCTTCGACCAGCCCATCTCCCTTCACGAAGGCGCCCTCGTCCGCGAAGAGGTGAAGGAGGAACAGCTATGAGCAGACATCCCGACACCGGTGCCCGGACATCCGCATGGGCCGCCGCCCTGGCCCTGGTCCTGGCCGCCTCGGAGGCGGCGGCGCAGACGAGGACCAATTTCATCCGCCAGGTCCACCAGGCCACCGGCGTGCAGTGGGACGTCTCGGTGGGCGACACCGGCACCCGGCAGGCGGTGCTGCCTGTCCTGCCGGGCGGAAGCCGTTTCGAGCTTTGGACCATCGAGTCGCATTCGATGAAGAACTTCCTCCTCGACGTCAAGTTCGTCGATGTGAACCTGCCCAAGTCGAATATCCGCATCGTCACCGAGGACCCCTGCACCACGGTCGTCCGTACCCGTGCCGACCGACCCTTCCGCGTCGAAGTGACCACAAGCGGTCTCCTCTCGAGCCTGGGGCTTCCCCTGCTCTCGGATCTCGTCGTCGTCTACCGGCATGTCCAGGCCTATGGCTCGGGCGAGGAGATCCTTGGATTGCCTCTCGGAGGGCTGAATCTCAATTTCGACCAGGGCATCCTTCTTTCGGCGGGCACGATTTCCGGCAATGGGACGAAAGTCCTGCACTATCCCATCACCGCGATCCCCGGACCGGACCGGGCGAAGGTGATGGGGGAGGAGCGCTTCTCCGTGGTCACGCTTCCCGATCTCGGCAACCCGCTCGCGCCGCTGGCAATGAAGTTTCTTCAGGTCTGGCCTGTCGCCGATGGGCTCATCGAAGGCATCGACGAGGGACAGACGATCCGAGGCTCGCTGCCCGAAGTCGTCCTGACCGCCCACGATCTCTATCCCGACTCCCAGACCTACGCCCAGATCTATCCTGGCGGCGTGCGTAATGGAGTCGGGGGCGCCGTCGTCCCCGGCTCCGCGGTGGTGGTGAACCACCAGGTGCCGCAGAACCGGCAGCTGCGGCTTTCCGACTGGGACGAGGCCGTACCCGACAACGGACGCTGGACTTTGGAGCTGCTCACCGTCACTCCTTTCGGGACCGACCGGCTCGACCATGTCACCTTCGACGTCCAGCGGGCTCTCAAAGTGCGCGGATCGCTGTCGAGCCTGGACTGAGTTTCAGGGATTGTCCGCGAGCAGCGCCCATTCGTAGCATTGCAGCGCCTCGAGGGTGACGACGAGATGGTCGCCGGTGAGCGCAAAGGTGGTCGAGTCACTGCCGGAGGAGAGGCGGATGTCGAGCGAATGGCTTTCGGCCAGCTTCGACATTTCCTGGGCCAAGGCCGGGCCGAGTCTCGTGGTGGCAAGGCTCCAGTTGCCATCGACCGCCCGGCTGGCACCGGCGGGGATAGGGACGGCGACGAAGTCACGGGCGCTGTTGCCCCGGATCGCGATTTCCGAAATGGGCTTTCCCTTGAACTTGGTTGTCACGCCCTGCACGACGAGATGCGGAGCGCCATTGGTGTCCAGGCAGAAGACGAGCCCCTGGCTGTTTTCCTGCTGGTGCTTGCTCCAGCCTTCGGGAAAATGGAGGACGCCGTGCGGCGTCGAGGGTGGGCGGGTGCCCGAGAAGTCCTTCAGCCGTTGCGACAGCACCTTCTTGCGGACGTCCGGGGCGATCTCGGCGAAGGGCACGAGGCGGATCTCGCCGTCGGCGGGCCGGATGACCACGAGGTTCCGGATCCAGCCGAGGCCCCGGACCGGCTGCGTCGCTCCCTCCTCCGGCACCCATCCGATCTCGCCGAGACGGCCGCCGCCGCGCCCGGAGCTGAGCCGGGCCAGCTCCGCCGATTCCTCGGGCGACAGTTCCGGTGCATTGCCCTCGGACGGCGGAACGGACGAAGCGGGCGAGGTCGGTCCGGAAGTGACCTTGGCCTTGGCGAAGTCCTGCCCGTCGAGAGGGGCAGCCTGGATGGCTCCCTCCCGCAGCAGCGGTTGGGCCGCGAGATAGATGGCGAGGACATCCGAGAGGGCCTGCCTCTCCACATCCGTCATTGGCAGGGGCGTGCTTTCGCCAGTGCGGATGGCGGCGATGGCGAGCGCTCCGCCGTTCCGCAGTCCGGCTTGCAGCACCGGCAGGAGGCCCGCCTGGTCCGCCGCCGCGGTCTGGATCACCACACGGGTGGTCTCGTCGGGCGGATCTCCCCAGGCGACGGCTTGCTGCGGCGGGTAGCCATGGCTGATGGTCTGGCCGTCCGAGGCGAGCAGGTCGATGCGCTGGTAGCGTCGGAGATCGACGGCCTTGGAGTGGATCTTCAGTTCGAAGAGAAAGCGGTTGGGTCCGACCCTGACCATCGCGACGATTCCCTCGTGGGCCTTGTCCGCCAGGGTGAGCTTCGAATAGTAGTAGTTGGTGTTGGCCGCTTCGCCCGGTTGGGTCCAGTAGAGCTCGCGTAGGCGCACGCGGACGAGCTCTGCACGGTCGGATGGGGAAAGCCGGTCCTCCGGCACCAGCGCCCGCTGCCCTCCCTCAAGGCGGAGACGGACGCCGCCCTCTTCGAAACCGAGCAGCTCCGCCCGGATCGTCCTGCCGTCGGTGCTGGACCATTCGCGCATCGGCAGCATCGCCCGGTCCAACTGGGCCTCGCAGGGAGGAGCCAGAACCAGAAGGAGACCGAGGCAAAGCAGTGTCCGCATGGGGATGCCTTAGCAGAAGCGTGCGGGGGAGGTCAAGGCCTTTGGACGGCGTGCTTCCGATGGGGCCTCCTCAGTGTCCGCGCGGCAAGGCGGCGATCTCCGAGGCGGCGCGGGCGAGAATGGGCAGCTCGGCGACGAGGAAGCGCAGCCGCACCCGGATGTCGCTGTCCGCGGGCAGGGTGTTGTCCTCCGAGAAATCGCCCCGCGCCACATAGACGTAGCGCGGCGAGACGAGGCAGCGATGGTCGACGGACAGGCTGTTGAGGAAACCGAGAGGGGAGAAGTAGCTCTTTTCTCCGCCCGCTGTGCAGACGAGTCCGACAGCCTTGCCTTTCCAACTGCTGCCCGTCAGCTCGAGGAGGTTCTTCGCGGCGGCGTTGAGGTCGTAGTTGTAGAC
>CAYSZN010000212.1:0-4890 GCA_964435425.1 uncultured Akkermansia sp.
CCGGTGAGCCGCATCGGCGTGGTGGCGGTGATGCGGCGGGACCATTCCGAGGGCACGACCGTCCAGACCCCGTCCCGCCGTTCGACGGCGATCACGGAGACGCCGTGCGCGGCCTGGCATTTGCGGACTTTCTCGGCGGACATGGTGTCGAGGCCGTCCGGGAAGAGCAGCCCCTGGTCGGTGTATTCGTGGTTGAGCACGAGCAGGCCCCGATCCGAGCGGGCCGGATCGTCTCCGGGCCATGAGAACCATTCCATGCCGTCGTGACCCATGCCAGCCTGCCGGGCTTGCTCCTCGGCGGTTTCGCTGGCGTCGCCTTTGAATACGGGCGCCTGGCCGTCGACGGGATCGCCCCAGGCGTAGACAACCTGCCGATCATATCCGTCGGGAACAACCACCCCGTCCTCGTCGGAGATACCTACCCCCTTGAAGGAGAAGGGAAGGGCCTCGTCTGGATCGGCATCGAGGCGGCTGGTGAAAAATCCCACCGCGAGGCCGCCCAATCCGGAACGAACGAACGCGCGGCGGGAGGAGACTCCGGAAAAGAGCGACTCGAACGAGAGGAGGGCATTTGATTCCATGGAGGATTGGTCTGATGTCATGGCGGCGGGGATGGGAATGGCAGGGAAACGGTTCGAGCGTAGTGATCGGGAGAAACAGCGACAAGAAACCCATTGTGACGGGATGGTCACTTCCAGGGCGCGGGCACCAAGGCGTCACGTTGGACCTCCTCGGGCAACCGGGACCGATCCAAGAAGGGAAGGAGGCGGATCAGGACACCGCCTTGGGGTCAAGACCTCGGTCGAGGAGCCAGCGGCGGGCGGAGCGATGGCCACGGGCGGCGGCAAGGCGCATCCAGCGCGTGGCTTCGGAGAAGGAAGCGGGCGTTCCAAGCCCCTCGGCGAGGCAGAGGCCGTAGTCATGCATGGCGTGCTCGTCGCCGAGCTCGGCGGCCCGGCGGAATTGCTCGGCGGCGAGCGCAGGGTCCGGCGCGCAGCCGAGGCCCTTGGCATGGAAGACGCCCAGTTGGTGGATCGCGGGCCTCCAGCCCTGTGCGGCGGCGTGCTCCATCGACTGGAAGGCGCCCTTGACGTCCCCCTCTCCGGCGAGGACGTGCGCCAGCAGCACGCGGGCGGCGGAATGACCGGAGGCGGCGGCTTGGTCGAGCAAGCGGCGCGCTTCCGCATCGGACAGGACGCGGCCCGTCGCATCCCAGCCCGACAGGGCATAGCGATAGCACGACTCGGGATCGCCTCTTCGGGCGGCTTCGAGGAACCACTCCTCCGCCGACAGGTCTCCCGCCGAGCCGAAGGCGAGCGCCATCATGCCCATGACGCGGGCGGCGGCGGGATCGCCCTCCGAGGAGAGGCGGCGAAGCCACGCCTCGATCTCGCTCCGATCCGCTTCGTGATCGAGCCTTTCGACCACGGCGAGGAGACGCAGGGAGCGGACGCTGCCCTCGGCGGTCAGGAATGACCCGAGCGCATCTTTCGCTCCGCACCCGTTGCCGGCCCCATCGGCCCGGAGCTCCGGCAAGGCAAAGACCGCGCCGCCCGCGGGACGGAACGGACCAAGCTCCCGGCTCCAGCCGGAAAGGGCATATCCGACCGCTGCGGCGATCAGCGCGGCGGACACGGCAATCCAGAGCCAAGGTGGCGCCGCCTTCCCTTGCACCGATGGCTCGCCAGTCCATTCGACCGGCGCAGAAGGAGCGTCCTCGGGCGGAGCCTCCTCCAAGCTCTCCATCGGATCGATTGAGGGAATCCCGTTCCCGATCTCCTCGGATACCTCGACCTCCTCATGATCCAGCGCCTCGGCAGGCTCGGGGTCGGCGGGAAGTGCTTCTGCGGAAACCTCCAGGCCTGATTCCTCCTCGACGACCTCCTCGCCCCCCGCCTCCTCCAATGGCCATCGGGCAAAGTCGCGGAGAAAATTGACCTCCACCGCTCCCGGACCGTCGAGCAGCGCGACCCGGCAGGCCTCGAAGCGGGCCGACAGATCCGGGGAAAGGGCCTTCCCGGGGACGGACCGGTGCCAGCAAAACCGCGTTCCCGTCAGCACATGCCAGAGCAAGGGCAAACCCACGACGGAGCGCCGCAGCGCCTCCGACGCCGTCCCTGACACGAGGCCCCCCTCCCGCAGCGTCGCAGGCAGACCGACGCCTTCCATGAGGGACGCGATCGTCTGGTGAAGGCGCAGCTTCAAAGGCCATTCCGACCAGATCGCCGCCCCTTCCCGACCGATTCGTCCGACCGATTCGGCGGGCGAACGCGAGCCGGTGAGGAACATCACGTTCTCCGGCGGCAGCCACCAGATCGAACCGGCCCCAGCACGGCTTTCCAAGCCCGCGAGAGCGGAGTCGATCCGTTCCCCGAGGATACCCGCCACCGCCTCGTCGAGCGGCCCGAGATGCGCCACCAAGGCGGCGAGATCGACGCCTTCGACCCGCTCCTCCCCGACGAGCGTGATCGAATCGAGATCCTCGATCCAATGGATGTGCAGCTGCTGCGCCTTGCCGCGCCCCGGCCGCCTCGTCGCGTCGTGATGCTGCTCCAGCCATCCCTCGCGCGGGAGCGAACCCGGTCCCGGCAGCAGTTGCAGATGCGTCGCCGCCCCCCGCACCGTCGTCGCGATGGCGTAGACCTCTTCGCCCGACACCGGCCACTCGGAGAGGCGGTGCTCCGACGACGCCACCCGCTCCAGCTCGAGCCGGAGCCACTCGCGCCAAGGCATCTGCGGGAGCGGGACTTCCTCCCCTCCCTCTCCACTGCCGAGCAACAAGGCCTCGTGGAACGCCCCATGGCCTCCATCACCTCCGCCGGAGAGAATCGCATCGACCGCTCTGCGGACTGTCGGCGGCAAGGTCTCCTCTCCACCGACCAGCTCGCACAGGACACGGGCCAGGCTCCGCTCCAGCCGGCAATCGCCCAGCGAGGCCTCGGGCAAGCTCCAGCCATGGAACCCGGAAAACACCAGATCCACGCCACCGCCGCGCCGCCGCACCACTTCGAAGCTCGACGCCGAAAGCGCCCGGACCGAACGGGGCAGCTCCCCTGCCCCGGCGAAACCATCGAGACATCCAAGAATCCACCGCGAGGCGACCGCCGCAGGCACCTTCCCGACGCGCCCCAGATAGGCGGGCAGCGGCTCGCCATCGCCCATCGCATCGGCGTAGAAGAGGTCCTCGCCCTTCCGTCCCCACGAAAAGAGACGGGCGACCCGATCGGAACCGAGCCCGGAAAGGGAACGCATCTCCTTCTCGAAGACCTCCACGCTCCCCTCCACGCTCCCCTCCGCCGACGCTGCTCCAGCAAAGCGATGCAGCCGCGCCAGCCCCCAGCGCCCGACGTCGAGCACGAGATGGACCGTGCCGCCCGCTCCCTCCGGCGCAGGTAGCGCCACCAGCTCGCCCGACGCATCGCGGACGAACCGATAGGGAGCGAACTCGGCATCGGAAGACAAATCCATGGTTCCAGAGCCCACCATCCGCCGAATAAGCGGTTGAGCAGGCCGCAAGGAAGGTAGATGTTTCCGGCTGCGAAGTCATTCCCAAACCGCGCCTCCTCCATGCCGGACTCCAGAAAGCACAGCCTCCACCGCCACACCGCCGAAACCGACATTCGGCTCGAACTCCTCGTCGACGGCACCGGCACCTCCTCGGTCTCGACCGGGGTGCCCTTCTTCGACCACATGCTGACGCTCTTCGCGAAGCACGGGCGCTTCGACCTCGTCGTGGAGGCGCAGGGCGACATCGAGATCGACTACCACCACACCGTGGAGGACACCGGCATCGTCCTCGGCCAGGCCTTCAACGCTGCCCTCGGCGAAAAGCGCGGCATCTTCCGCTACGGCTCTGGGCACTATCCGATGGACGAGACCCTCGTCCGCGTCGCCCTCGATCTGAGCGGACGCCCCTTCTTCGACTACCGCGCCCCGGCGGGCGTGCCGCATGTCGGCGAGAAGTTCAACTTCACCCTCGTCGAGGAGTTCCTGCGCGCCTTCGCCTTCAACGCCGCGATGAACCTGCACGTCGAGATCCTCTACGGACGCGACCCGCACCACATGGCCGAGGCCGTCTTCAAGGGGCTCGCCCGCAGCCTCGACGACGCGACCCGCATCGACGAGCGCATCGCCGGCATCGTCCCCAGCACCAAGGAAGTGCTGTGATCCCGTCCACCGAACCTTCCGCAAACGGCATGTCCATTCGCGTCGGCGTCATCGACTATGGAGGCGGCAACCTCCGCAACGTCCTCAACGTGCTGAAGTTCCTCGGCCAAGAAGGCGTCCTCGTCTCCTCCGCCAGCGATCTGGCGAGGATCGAGCGGCTCGTCTTCCCCGGCGTCGGCTCCTTCGGCGACTGCGCTGCCGAGCTCGACCGCCGCGGCCTGCGCGAGCCCGTCGCCGAGTGGGTGGCCTCGGACCGTCCCTATTTCGGCATCTGCCTCGGCTACCAGGTGCTCTTCGAGCGGTCTTCGGAAAGCCCCGGCGCCAAGGGCCTCGGCGTCTTTCCGGGCGAGGTCGTGAAGTTCCCCCACGACCGCAGCCTGAAGGTGCCCCACATGGGATGGAACGAAGTGGTTCCCGTGGACCGCAGCCTCTTCGCGTGGGAGGGCCTGCCCGATCCGCTCCATCTCTATTTCGTCCACTCCTACTATCCGGTCCCCGCCGATCCATCGGTCGTCGCCTCGACGACCGACTACGGCGCGCCCTTCGCCTCGAGTATCGCAAAGGGCCGCGTCTTCGCAGGCCAGTTCCACCCCGAACGGAGCCAGGAGGCAGGACTGCGGCTGATGCGGAATTTCCTCGAGCGTGCGTGAGGCAGGATCGGGCCTCCGGCGACCGCTGATTGGCGCGGATTTCCGCTGATGGTTTGTGCGCATCGGCGGAACG
>CAYSZN010000212.1:4990-6627 GCA_964435425.1 uncultured Akkermansia sp.
ACACAAAAAGGGGCCTCGCCTTCGCGAAGCCCCTCCGTGCGAGACGGTCGGACCGTCTTTGCTCCCACGCCTCACCGTGTCCGCACCTGGGCGCGAGCCGCGTCGGAGGCACCAGGCGAGGAAACCGAGGTGGCCCTCACGTCCAGAGCGTAGCTCTTCTTGAGGACCGTCTTCTTCCCACCCCGCTTGACTTGGAGACGCTTCTTCTGGGGAGCGATCTTGGCCGAGACGACGACAGGCGAACTGTTCGCCTTGAGCGCCGCCGTGGTGAAGCTGCCCGCGACGAGCGCCGCGGTCGCATTGCGGCCACCACTGGTGTAGGTGACGCGGAAGCGCTTGTTGCTGCGCGAGGCCTTCACCCGCATCGCATCGGGCAGGGTGCTCCGGTTGGTCACTTCGGCGACGGCGCGCACGGCACGCAGCTTCCGCGAGGTCAGGGCCACCCGCTGCTGCGACACGGGCCGGTAGTCGTAGCGTCCACGGAGCTTCCCGAGGGAAGCTCCCACCGCCACGTCGGGCCGGGCGGCCGGAACCGCTCCCGCGGCCATCGCCAGCGAAAGGCTCCTCGACTGACCACCCGGATTGACGATCCTCAGCAGGTAGTCGCCCGCTCCGAGGATGCCGTCGAAGGCGATCGGTCCACCGCCAGGGAAGGTGGCCACAACGTTCCCCGCCGCGTCGAGCAGTTCGCCGACGAAGCCCTCCGAGCCGGGCACGGAGATCCCGACCAGACGGCGATCGGACAGTTGGAAGCGGAAGCCGCGGCTGCCTCCCGCCTCGATCTCCTCGGGGCCGACTCCCGCCGTTCCATCGCCGCCCAGCAGCAGGCTGAGGTCGACCGGCACCGCATTGGTGCGGAAGGCGAGGTTCTGGATGCGCTGGTCGTCCTCCGCCGGGGTGTCGGCCACGGCAAAGGCCTCTTCCGGCGTGGCGTGCCTGTCCTGAAGCAGCTCGACGAAGGCCTGCTGCTCGCCCATCGTATTGCCCGGCAGAACGGACGCGGCGGTGAAGTCCTCGGACGAGTCCACCGGATCGCTCAGGGTCCCGTCATCGAGGAGGTAGCGGAAGTGGCTCCCGTTGGCTTTCGAGGGATAGCCGTCGCCGTCGTTGGCCATGAAGTTGAGGGTGACCAGACGGATGACCGGAGGAGCCCAAGGCGAGAAGACGCCATCGCCGTAGACGGCCTCGCGGGGCTGGCCCGACTCTCCCGCCAGGGAGATGGAGACGACCCGCTCGCCGGAGGGCAGCGCCGGATCCCAGGCGAAGATCACGCCCCCCACCTGCGGGAAGCGGCCTTGCAGCGTCCCGGCGGCGACGCCGTGCTCGAGGAGGGCCTTGAGCCCCTGCGGCGTCGTGTCGAACACCATGAGCCGGTTGTCGAAGCGCAGCGCGTTCTCGATGTCGAGCTGGGAGATCGCCCCGGCCGGCTTGTCCACGGCGTCGTTGGCCGCCGGAGGCAGCTTGTCCCCGGTCGCCACGTCGATCGATCCGATCTGGGCGCGGATGCCGCCGCCGTTCTTCAGGGAGACCACCGGCGTCCCGTCGTCGAGGATGCGGCGCAGGGCCCAGGCGTTGGCGTCGGCGGTGAGGCTGCCGAAGTTGGTCTCCTCGCTGCGCACGTGGTTCCGCTCGCCCTC
>CAYSZN010000213.1:0-6624 GCA_964435425.1 uncultured Akkermansia sp.
TCAGCCATTCGCCGTAGTCCTCCTCGCCGATCGCTCCTGCCGCGAGGGCGAGGGTACGCTCGACGACCTCCTCTTCGGTCGCTTCGAAGGAGAGGCCATTGGCTTCGAGAAAAGTGTAGGCAGCCATGAATCCGGTGCGCTTGTTCCCATCGACGAAGGGATGGTTTTTCACGATCCCGCAAGCGAGGGAGGCGGCAAGCGCGAAGAGCTCGTCCGTCCCATAGGCATAGTGCTGCCTAGGCCGGTTCAAGGCCGAATCGAGCAGTCCGGCATCCCGGATTCCGCAGGAACCACCGAACATTTCCAGAAGGGCCTCATGGATGGCCAGCAGGGCCTCTTCCGGGATCCAGAAAGGCTCCTCGCTCATTTGGCAAGTTCGCGCAGCGCGTTCCGATACCGCTTCATGCCGCGTTCCGCGATCTCCATGACCTCCGCGAAGCCCGGTTTGTCGCCATTGATGCGCAAGCTGTGGTCGGGAGATTCGGTGAGGTAGAGCGTGTCGCCCTCCTCGACGCGGAGCGACTGGAGCGCCTCCTTGGGCAGAACGATGCCGAGGGAGTTTCCAATCTTGCGGACTTTGGTGGGAATGGCCATGTAATAACACTCGTGGGAACAGCCCATCGTGTCAAGCATGGCCGCGCCGTCACGGCAGGGGCTCGCGGGGCACCTTCTGCTTTCCGAAGAGCTTTCTCCCCAGCCGCTTCAGCGGGCTCTGGTCGGTCTCGGCATCGCGGACCTCCTCGGCTCGGTGCAGGATGGTGGGATTGCCCGGCTCGGGGAAGGTCTGGGCCGCCTCCCTGCCGACTTCGCCGCGCACGTCCTCGTCGTAGCTCGCGAAGGTCGCCTCCTGGTCGCTGCGCACGACGACGGGCTGGATGAAGATCATCAGCTCGGACCTCGCCTTGCTCACGTTCGAGTTCTTCGCCGCATGGCCCACGAGGGGCAGGTCCTTGAGGATGGGAATGCCCTGGTCCTGCACATCCTTCGACTCGGAGATGAGCCCGCCGAGGACGATGGTGGCCCGGTTCGGCACCGAGACGGTGGTGTTCAGCTCCTGCTTTCCGATGATGGGGATCTCGTTCTGGTCGACGAGCTGCTGGCCGACGACGCGGTCGTTGATCTGGACGATGTCGAGGGTCACCTCGTCGTTCTCGTTGATGGTGGGGAGGACCTCGAGCTTCAGCACGACGTCCTTGTAGGCCACGGTGGAGCGGACGGCGCTGGGATTGTTGGTGTCGGTCAGGGCGGTCTCGGGATAGGGCACCTCCTGGCCGGAGGTGATCTCGGCGCGCTTTCCGTTCTGGGTGTAGACGACGGGACGGGAGAGCACCTTGAAGCGCTGCGTCGCCTCGAGGGCGCTGACGATGACGTCGAGCGACTGCCCGATCTGCCCGTAGAAGTTCAGACCGCTCGCAGGACCGAAGGGCGTGGTCGTGACCATGTCCGCCAGGTTCGCGATGCTGCCGGGATTGCCGACGATGTCGCCCCGCGCGTTGATGTTCCCGCCGGTGAAGCCACCCGCGCCAGGCTTCGATCCGTTCCATTTCACGAAACGCTGCAGGTAGTCGACGCCGAACTGGGCGTCGTTGGAGAGGGTCAGCTCGCCGATCACGGTCGCCAGGTAGACCTGGACGGGGCGGCGGTCGAGGCGCTCGATCATGTCGAGCACGATCTGCTCGGCCTCGCGGGTGCCGGCGACGATGATGGCGTTCGACTGGCGGTCGGCGATGAGGCGGGTCTTGCCGACGAGGACGGAGATCGGGGCGACTTCGTCGAGGGGGAACGCGATCTGGTCGGTCCGTCCCCCCACCTCGCCCGTCGTCGAAGTCTGCTGGGTGCGGTTCTGGTTGTTCTGCTGGGTGCGGTTGGCCCCGGTCAGGGTGGAAAGCTGCGAGGAGGTCACCGGCGTCGGGCGGGACTGGATCTGGCGTCCACCCGGCAGCATCGTCTCGCCCGTCCCAGTGTCCTGGAGGATGTCGACGAGGACGGGCAGGATGTCGTTCGCCTTCACGTAGCGCAGCTTCCGCTCGACCGGCTTGTGGCCCGAAATGGGGCGGTCGAACTGGCCGATCAGCTCCAGGACGTAGGCCGCATCGCTGGGCGAGGCGACGATCATGATGCGGTTGAGCCGGTCGTCGGGGATGAGCTGCGCGGCGGGCTGGTCGGCCGTGCCGATGCCGTTCATGACGTTGCCGGCGCGGTTGTTCTGACCGCTTCCCCTTCCCTGCTGCTGGCTGCTCTGCCCCGCCTGCTGGCCCTGCTGCGGGTTGTTGCCCCGGTTCTGGTTCTGGTCGTTGCCGGTGGCGCGCGCGCCCGTGACCGTTCCCCGAGTTTCGCTCTGGCGCTGGCGCTCCTCCATGCGCGCGTCCATCGCCGCCTGGATGATCTGGGCGACGACATTCGCCTCGGCGTATTCGAGCTGGACGAACTCGGTGATGAGCGGCGCGTCGTCGACGGGATGGTCGATGATGGAGCGCAGGCGGATGAGCTGCCGCACGATCGGGCTCGTCTCGGTGATGAGCAGCCCGCGGGGATTCGTCACCGGCGTGATGCGGCCGAATTCGTTCAGCACGATGTGGTTGCTGAAGATCGTGGCCGCGTCCTCGGGATCGACGAACTCGAGATCCATGAAGAAGCCGACGAGCGATTCGCCATCGGGGAGCAGGCCCGGATCGGTGTAGATCACCACGCCCTCGCTGAAGGACGGGCTGCCGCCACCCTGCCTCGCTCCGCCGAGGAGCACCTTCACCGTGTCCTCCTCGGGCTCCACGACGAGGATGTAGCCGTTCACGAGCAGGGCCGCCTCGATCAGGCGGACCGCCTCCTCGCGGGAGACGTCGGTGGGCGTGACAAGGCTGATCTGGGGGCCGTTGAAGATGGTGCTGTCCTTGACGATGGGCTTCGAGATGAGCCGCTCGTAGATGTTGAGGATGTCGTTGACCGGGTTCAGCGGGAACTGGAGGCTGACGCGGTCGCCGACCACACCCGACCCCGGTCCTCCCCCTCCGGGAGCGCCCGGTCCGCCAGGCCTGCCGGGACCTTGCGGCTCCTGCAACTGCGAGGGCGCCTGGAGCAGTTGCTGCTGCGAGGGCTGCGGACGGTCCGCCGGATCGGCGTTGTCCTGCGCGGCGAGGTAGGCTACCGCCATCGCGGACGCCAACGCGAGGCTCCACCCTGCCGCGACAGCCCGCCGCGGCCTCTTGCAAATCCGGCTGTTCATGTCTGGTGTTCCGATCCCGCAAGACCGTCGGGGCCATTCAACCCCACCCGGACGGATCGGATGCACGCTTTCTGGGAAAAAGCGTGGTGCCTTTCTAGCGCAAGCCCCTGCCAATCACAACCCCCAATGCGCGTATGCCTTTCTGCCCCTCTACTGAAATCGCGATGATTCTGGAAAGAGACAACCGCAGAGGAGGCGTGGCCTTTCGACCGACCGCTCACTCCACCCGGCTCGCAATCTCCCCATCGGCCAGGCGGGTGCGCAGGTGATCCCCCTTCGCGACCTGTCCCGCCGCCGTGACGGGGCGGCCATCGGGACCGGTCGTGATCGAATAACCGCGCCGCAGCACCGCCTCGGGACTGAGGGACTCCATCAGATCGCCGAGAGCTCGCAGCCTCCGGTCCAGGTCCTCCAAGCGCCGCCGGGCGGCCCGGTCGAAGGCCTCTGCGAGAAAGCCCGCCTCCCCGGCATGGCGGGCGAGCGCTCGCTCCGGCTGGATGGCGGCGAGCGCCCGGCCCACTCCGTCGCATTCCGCCCTCCATCGCTGCATCCGGGCCTCGACGAGGCGGTCCATGCGCTCCTCGAGGAAGTCGACGGTCTGCATCCACGAGCTCAGCCGCCGTCCCGGCTCGCGGGCCTCGACCTCGCGGCGCAGGGAAAGGACGTGGCGCTGGAGATAGGCGAACGACTGGGAAGTCCTCGCCTCGAGCGCCTCGCGCAGCCGCCCGAGGTGGCGGCGCAGGGCGGTTCCGTCGGGGGCCGCATTCTCCGCCGCCGCGCTCGGCGTCGGTTCGCGACGGTCGGCGACGAAGTCGGCGATGGTGAAGTCGATCTCGTGCCCGACCCCCGACATCACCGGGATGGAGCAGGCGGCGATGGCACGGGCGAGCCCTTCGTCATTGAAGGCCCAGAGATCCTCGATGCTGCCGCCGCCCCGCGCGACGACGATCAGATCGGGCCGCATCTCCCCGCTGGCCGCGTCGAAGAAGCGCACCCCGGTGGCGATTTCCTCCGCCGCGCCATCGCCCTGGACCTTCGCTGGATGGATCAGGATCCTCACCCAAGGAGCCCGTCGCGAAAGGACGTGGATCATGTCGCGGATCGCGGCCCCGGTCGGCGACGTCACGATGCCTATGCGGCGGGGAAAGGAGGGAATCGGCCGTTTCCGGGCCGCGTCGAAGAGCCCCTCGCCCTCCAGCTTGCGCTTCAGCGCCTCGAACTGCGCCTGGAGATCGCCGAGGCCTTTCGTCTGCACGATCTGGACGACGAGCTGATACTGTCCCCGCGCCTCGTAGACCGAGAGATTCCCGTAGGCCTGGACCCGCATCCCGTCGGCGAGGCGGACGGGACAGCGGGCCGCCGCACCCTTGAAGAAGACGCAGGCGAGCTGGGCGAAGGCATCCTTCAGGGTGAAGTAGTGATGGCCCGATCCGGGGAGGCGGTGGTTGCTGATCTCGCCCTCGATCCAGACGCCGGAGAAACGCCCCTCGAGGCTGTCGCGGATCAGCGCGGTGAGCCCCGAGACCGTGTGGACCTGCTCCGCCATGGCGATCACCCGCGCATCGCCGCAACGGCGGCGGCCATGTCCGCGGCTCCGTAGAGGGCCGTTCCCGCGACCATCGCGTTCGCCCCGTGCGCGGCGGCGATCCCGACGGTGCGCCGGTCGATCCCGCCGTCCACCTCGATGTGGTAGGAAAGGCCATGTTCCTCCCGGTAGGCCCGCGCCGCCGCCACCTTCGGCATCGTCTCCGCCTCCATGAAGGCCTGCCCGCCGAATCCCGGCACCACCGTCATCACGAGGAGCAGGTCGATCTGGTCGAGAAAGGGCACGACCGCATCGAAGGGCGTCGCCGGATTCAGCGCCAGCCCGCAGCCGAGGCCCTCCGCGCGGATGCGTCCGAGCGTTTCGGAAACCTCGTGCTCCGCCTCGACATGGACCGTGATGCGGTCCGACCCGGCCTTGATGAAGCGGTCGAGATATTTGTCCGGTCGCGTCATCATCAAATGCGTGTCCAGAGGCAGGGACGTGTGCGGCCGGACCGCCGCGACGAACTGGGGCCCGAAAGAGACGTTCTCGACGAAGTGTCCGTCCATCACATCGAGATGGAGCCAGTCCGATCCGGCACGCTCCGCGCGCCTCGCTTCCTCCCCGACCTTCGACCAGTCGGCGGCGAGAAGGGAGGGTGCGATGATTCGGGTGTTGCAGTCGCTCATGACGGGGCCATTATCTTCACGCTTTCCGGCTTCCGCAACCCTTGCCCCCGGATTCCTTTTCACCATGGTCATCCCCCTTCCCGACGACGAGGCCGGCCCGCCCATCAGCCTCGTCAGCGACACCTTCCTCATGGAGCAGGCGCTGCGCCAGGCGCGGCGGGCCTTCCAGGCGGGCGAGGTGCCCGTCGGCGCGGTCATCGTGCAGGGCGGCGAGATCGTCGCCCGCGCCCACAACCAGGTCGAGACCCTGCGCGACGCCACCGCCCACGCCGAGATGCTCGCCCTCAGCCAGGCGCAGGAGGCCCTCGGCGACTGGCGGCTCACCGACTGCGACCTCTACGTGACCAAGGAGCCCTGCCCCATGTGCGCCGGGGCCATCGTCCACTGCCGCATCCGGCGCGTCATCTTCGGCGTCGGCGATGCCAAGGGCGGAGCCGCCGGCGGCCTCCTCAACCTCCTCCAGCAGCCCACCCTGAACCACCGCAGCGAGATCACTCCCGGCGTGCTCGAACGCGAATCCCTCGCCCTGCTGCAATCTTTTTTCCAAGCTGCGCGGGCCGCGGCAAAATCCGAAGCCCGAAATCCGAAATCCGAAGAGGCTTCCTGAATTCCATCTCCCCTCTCAGGCGGGACGCCTGAGTTCCGAAACCTTTCACCTTTTACTTTTCACCTTTTACGGCGGCCGCAGGCCGCCCCCCTGCCATGCGTTTCGTCAATCTCGCCGCCCACCCCGACATCGGATCCAACTCCTACCTTCTCGAGGTCGGCAAGGTCCGCCTCGTCCTCGACGCCGGCACCCATCCGAAGCACACCGGGCGCGACACCCTGCCCCTCTACGACCGCCTGCCGCGAGACTCCGTCGACGGCATCCTCGTGAGCCATCCCCACCTCGACCACATCGGTGCGCTCCCCGTCCTGATGCGCGAGCAGCAGCGCGCCGCCGTCGTCATGACCGAACTCACCGCCGAGCACGGCGACGTCCTCCTCCACAATTCCGTCAACGTCATGAAGGCGCAGCGGGAGGAGCTGCAGGAGCCCCTCTATCCGCTCTACTCCCACGGCGAAGTCGATGCGATGGCCCGGCGCTGGATGGCGCGCGAGGCAGGCGCCCGCTTCTCCCTCGGCGACCGCGAGCGCGTCTCCATCGAGTTCTTCCGCGCCGGACACGTTCTCGGCGCCGTGGGCATGAG
>CAYSZN010000214.1:0-6608 GCA_964435425.1 uncultured Akkermansia sp.
CGGCGCTGCTTCGGCCTTGGCTTCGGGGGCGGGCTGCGGCTTCGGGGCCGGGGGCGCTTCTTCCGCCTTCTCCGGCGCGGGAGCCGCAGGTTTGGACTCGGCAGGAGCCGGAGCCTCCGCTTTCGGTGTTTCGGGCTTCGCCTCCGGCGCGGACTCGGATTCGGCAGGAGCCGAGGTTGCGGGCTTCGGCGCTTCGGATTTCGCTTCCGGCGCGGGCGCCGGAAGCGCAGGCACCGGCAGGGAAACGCCGGGGGCGACTTCCTCGGTCTTGGTTTCTTCCTCCTTCTTCTCCTCCATCAGCTCGGAGCGTTTCTTCGCGATCGAATCGACGATGTAGCTCCGCACCTTGAAGACGTGGCCTTCGAGCCGCTTCTCCTGCTCGAGCTTCTTCGTCAGCGACTCGTTGCGGTCGGCGAACTCCTTGTCGAGCCGCTTCTTCTCCTCGTCGCTCTCCTCCTCGCCGGCCTTGCGCTCCTTCGGCCATTCGGCGGAGACTTTGTTGAGGACGAGGGGCAGCTCGTTCAGGTCGTTTTTCTCCCCGATGGAGATCTCGTATTGGAAGCCGTCGAAGGTGGCGATTTTGAAGGTCGATTCTTCGGTCTTCTGCTGGCCCTTCTCCTCGCCGACGAAGACGTCCTCGATCTGCGGATTGGAGAAGGCGGACTTCATGCTTGCGACTTTGTTCGTGTCGAGCGCCTCGCCTGCGGCGGCGTTGGCGAGGACGAAGTCGCCGGACTCGTCGCTGCGTTCCAGCTTCCAGCCATCGGCCTTTTCGGCGGGGACGAACTCGATGGACTGGATCTTCTCGACGCGGAAGAAGGTCTTGTCGATCCATTCGGGCGCCTCGGTCTTCACGTCGGAGAAGGTGTCGCCGACGAGATAGACGGAATTGGCGTCGCCCCGCTTCACGTAGCGGCCCGCGTCGGTCTTGGCCATGCCGCCGCTGAAGGGGTCGGGTCGGCCCTCGGAGCGCTCGTAGACTTTCCCAAGCCAGAGTGAGGCGAGATCCTTGCCGTCCTTGTCCTGGAAGGTCAGCAGGGTGGCGGCCTCGTCGGCGGGCGTCTCGGACGCGGCCGGATCGAGCAGCCCGAGGCGGCCGTACTGGGTGCGTCCGATGGTGATGGGCTGGACGATGTTCAGATCCCAGATCTTGCGGAGCAGGCCCACGACGGGCTCGGCGTTGGCCGGGTAGCCCTCGCGTTCGGCGACCTCCCAGCTGGTGGCGCCTTTGGAGAGGGTGAGGGAGCCCTCCTTCTCCTGGATCACGATCTTGCCGACGTCGTTGATCGGGAATTCGGCGAAGACCTTCTTCTTGTTCGTCGAGGAGCCGACCTCGGAGACGGAGCCTCCCGAGCCGGCGAAGTGGAGGATCGCCGCGATGGCGCCGAGGACGGCGAGGGCGATGAGCAGTCGGACCAGTGTTTTCGTTCCCATGGTTCTTGCGATGTCAGGATGGATTGAACGGATGCGTCGGGTGGTTCAGCGCGCCGCGATCTGGCGGCGGCGGAGGACCGCAAGGGCGATGCCGAAGACGATGACGACGACCGGCATCAGCAGGGTGTTGCCGAACTTGTAGGTGGCCAGCTTGCGCCGGAATTCGCGGGTCACTTCCTTCTGCAGCTCGCGCTCGCCGCGGCGGAATTCGATCTCGTCCTGCTGGAGCTTCTTCAGCTCCGCCTGCACTTCGGGCGAGAGGAGGGCCTGGTCGATGTTCTCGGGCGTCTGCTGGATCAGTTCGTTCAGCCTCCGCTCGGCCTCCTTCGCCTTCTCGCTGAACTCGGCGACCTTGGCGGCGTATTTCTGCTGCGCCTCGCGGTACCATTCGTTCTGCTTCGTGAAGGGACGGCTCACGCCGGTGCGGCTGCGCACCCGGATGAGGTCGGGATCGCCCGACATCTGCTCGGCCGCGTTCTGCACGAGAGTGAGGTTCTCGTTCAGCATCTCGGGGATGGAGATGTTCAGGCCGGGGATCTGGTTGCGGCGCACGACGTTGGCATCGTAGAGGAAGTCCACGTCGGCGACGAGGAGGACGCGACCGGGCGCGGTCGCCTTCTTCAGGGAAGTGTCCTCCTCCTTGGCCTCGTCGGAGGGAGCGGACTCGTCGGACTCCGCGGCTTCGTCCTTCTTCGCCGGGTTGCCTTCGGGGAAGGCGGTCTCGAACTCGCCGGAGAGGCGCACCACGAAGGCGCGGCTCTGGCCGTGGGGCTTGAACTTCTCGCGGATGCGGTCGGACCCGCCCTCCGTCGTGGGATCGGCGTCGAAGGAGCCGATGAGCTCGTTGTTCGCCGAGGAGAGGAGGAGGCTGTCGGCGGCGATGCCCGCGGGAGGCGCGACCTCGAAGGCACCGGGAGTGAGCAGGTTCAGCCGGTTCAGCATGTTCGTCATGGGATCGACGAGACCGGGATCCTTGGGATCGGAGCCGAGCGCCTTCCGGTCGAGGGTGAGGAAGGTCGGCGAGAAATTGCCGCGGCGGATGATCTCCGAGCCGAAATCGAGGTCGGCAAGGACGCGGTTCATGTCATACTTCACGCCCCAGGCCTTGAAGAGCTTGTCGAGGTCGGAGGAGGGGCCGGGGCCTCCCTGCGGCGGCATCCCGGGGATCTGCGGCTGTCCTCCGGCCATGGCGCGGGCGTAGAAGAAGTTCGGATCGACGAAGGCGATCACGTTTCCGCCCTTCAGCAGGTACTGGTCGATGGCGAACTGCCCCTCGTCGGTGATGTCGAAGGGGTGGACGACGATGAGGGTGGTCGTGCCCTCGGGGATCTCCGCCGTGGTGGGCGGGATCGTCTCGACCTCGTAGTCGCGTCCGAGCAGCTCGTAGAACATCCAGGGCTGCTGCGGCGGGGCCTGGAAGTTGCCTCCGAAGCCGCCGCCGACGGGCATGCCGGTCATCACCGCGATCTTCTTCTTCTTGCCGCCGTGGACGCTGGAGATGGCGCGGGCGAGGTCGTATTCCAGGATCGTCTCGGGCTTGGCCGGGACGAAGGGGATCGCCTCGACCGCGTCGAGGCACTGGATGGCGATGCCGAAGTAGAGCTCGTTGTTCGTCTCGCCGGAGACGCCGGCCTGGAGCCCGTCGATGACGGCGGAATCCTCCGCATCGGTGTTCGGCTCGGGATTGAGCTTCTTCACCGTCAGCATCTTCACCTTCTTCGTCACGAACTCGCCCTTGTCGTCCGTCACCTCGATCTCCTTGGCGGGGGCCTTGCGGGCGAATTCCGCGAGGAGGTCGGAGACGCGGCGGGCGCGGGCGCGCTCGCTCGGGCTCATCGTCTTCGAGTCGTCGGTGACGTAGAAGCGCAGCTCCACCGGCGTCTCGAGGCGCGACAGGATGTTCGAGGTGCCCTCGGAGAGGGTGTAGACGCCGTATTCGGTGAGGTCGGCGCGGAAGCTCAGCTTCCCGGCGACGAAGTTGAGGAGCAGGGCGATGACGAACACCGCGGCGAGGCCCGCGAGGGCGACGGTGCGGCGGCTCGGCTTCTTGACAGGGGTCTCTTTCGATTCGCTCATGGAATGGATCGACAAGGGGGTTGGAGAGGATAGGGGATCAGGCGCGCTTCAGGCGGATGGCGACCGAGGTCGCGAAGAGGCAGAAGGCGATGAAGGTGACGAAGAAGACGATGTCGCGCAGGCCGAGCACGCCCTTGGCCAGCTCGGTGAAGTGCGGCATCACGCCGACGGAGTTGATCAGCTTCAGGACGGGCCAGGCCACGAGCCAGCCGCCCTTCAGGTTCATCAGCATCTCGCTGAGGTGGGGCAGCCCGCCGAGCCAGAGGACGAGGCAGATCGCCACCGAGACGAGCAGGGCGACGAGCTGGCTGCGCGTGATCGCCGAGATCACCGAGGTCACGGCGAGGAAGCAGAGGGCGACGAAGAGGGTCGCGACGAAGCCGGCCATGACCACTCCGTTGTCCGGTTCGCCGAGGAAGTTGATCGTCCAGACGATGGGGAAGGAGAGCACGAGCATGGCGAAGAGCACCACCGCCGCGGCGAGGTACTTGCCGAGGATGGCGTGCCAGGGGGCGAGGGGCATCGTCAGCATCAGCTCCAGGGTGCCGAGGCGCTGCTCCTCCGACCAGAGCCGCATCCCCACGGCCGGCGCGATGAGGATGAGGTACCAGGGCAGATACTGGAAGTAGGGCAGGAAGAGGTCCGCCTCGCCGCCCTCGAGCACGCCCGTGAAGAAGAAGGAGAGCGCGTTCGAGATGCCGAGGAAGACGACGAAGAGCACGTAGGCGATGGGCGAGGTGAAGTAGCTCTTCAGCTCGCGCTTGAAGATCGTGCGCACCTCGCGCGGCAGGGCGAAGAGGAGCACGGCGACGAAGATCGCGGAGACGATCAGCGTCGGGATCGCGAATTCGAGGATCAGGGTGATGAGGGCGTCCATGGGTTCTGGATGGCTTCGGGGGTTCCGGGGTCGTTCACTTGTCGGCGTCCGTCTTCGTGATTTCGCGGAAGAGGAGGTCGAGGCGGCCTTCCTCGACCTTCAGCTCGTGGACGGTCAGGTTCTTGTCCTTGCAGACGCCGAAGACGGCGGCGCCGAGGCGGTCGGCCTTGCCCTTGGCGGGCTGGATGCAGGCGACGAGGCCCTCGTCGTCGGAGGAGAGCGTCTCGACCGAGGCGGCTTCGGAGAGCTTCTCCAGCTCCGCGCGGATGCCGGAGCCGGCCAGCCCCGTCGCTCGGAGGACGACCGCTCCGGCGTTGGTCGCCTTGGCCTTCAGCTCCTCCGGCGTGCCGTCGGCGATGACGCGGCCGCGGTCGATGATGATGGCGCGGGTGCAGGAGGCATCGACCTCCTCGAGGATGTGGGTGGAGAAGAGGATCGCCTTCGTCTCGCCCATGCGGCGGATGAGCTGGCGGATCTCGTGCTTCTGGTTCGGGTCGAGGCCGTCGGTCGGCTCGTCGAGGATGAGGACCTCGGGGTCGTGGATGATGGACTGGGCGAAGCAGGTGCGGTGGCGGTAGCCCTTCGAGAGGGTGTCCACGCTCTGGTGCCGGACCGGCTCGAGAAAGGTCGTCTCGATCGCCTTGTCGACGGCGGCTGAGATCTGCCCGGCGGGGACACGGCGCATCTCCGCGGCGAAGCGGAGGAAGGCCTCGACCGTCATGTCGGAATAGAGCGGAGCGGCCTCGGGGAGATAGCCGATTTTGGCCTTGGCCTCGATCTCGTTCTCCTCGATGTCGACCCCGCCGATGCGGACGCGACCCTGGGTGGGCGGGAGGAAGCCCGTGACCATGCGCATCGTGGTGGACTTGCCGGCGCCGTTGGGTCCGAGGAATCCGAGGACCTCGCCCTTCTTCACGGTGAAGGAGACGCCGTCGACCGCCACCTTGGAACCGAAGTGTTTATGGAGATTTTCGACTTCTATCATGGTTGGAAACCAATGGATTCGGGTTGGAAAGCGTTTTTGCCTGTTCGATTTGTCTGTGAAAAACGCGAAAAAATCGCATCGTCGCCGACACGCGGGGGAGGGGCGGAACGCGCCTGCTGTATGTGCGCTCCGCGCCGCGAATCGCAAGGAAAAATTAGGACGGGTTCAGGTGGAGGTGGCGGGAACGTGTCACGGTTTACCGGGATTCTCGTACCAGACCACATTCCTGCTGCCCCGGCCTGCGTTGAGCAGGTCGAGGTCGCCGTCGCCGTCCATGTCGATGGCCCGCAGGTCGTAGGATTCCTGGTTTTCGTCGAGGACGTGCTTGATGAAGTTCCCCTTCCCGTCGTTCTCGTACCACGCGACCACCTTGCTCTCGTAGCCGCAGGTCGCTCCGTCGAGATCGCCGTCGCCGTCCAGATCGGCGAGGACGAGGCTGTGGGGCGACCTCATCTCCGGATCGATCTCGTGCGGGGTCCAGTCCGGCGCTTCGAACCAGAGCACGCCCTGGCTGTGGCCGCGCGAGGCGAGGAAATCGGTCTTGCCGTCGCCATCTAGGTCGCCGGGCAGGATGTTCGTCGCGGCGAGCTGGCTCGAGGCGATCACGGTTTTCTTCCACGCCTTTCCGACGCCCTCCGCGCCGGGATGGGTCCAGTAGGCGAACCAGTTTCCGTCGGCGAAGGGCTCGCCCTTCGCACCGGCGGCGATGTCGTCCCAGCCATCGCCGTCCACGTCGCCGAAGCCGAAGTAGTGGCTGCCTCCGCGCGCGTCGCGGTCGGCGAAGACGAAGCGCTCCCAGCGATCGGCCCTCTTCAGGTCCTGCGGCGCCCGGAACCAGGCGATGGAATCGGCGAGCGGTCCATCGGGCTCGAAGTTGTTGATGATCAGGTCGGGCTTCCCGTCCCGGTCCACGTCGGCCTGGAGGAGGCAATGGATCCCGCGGATGTCGTGGTCGATGATCCGGGCGGCCCAGGCGCCGGAGCCATCGCCGGGATTCTCCAGCCAGAAGGGCTTGCCCCAGGGTTCGCTGCCGACCCAGTCGATGTCCCCGTCGCCGTCGATGTCCCAGGCCTCGCTGTGGATGCAGGACGATCCGAGGCGCGGGAAGCGGTGCAGGACGATCTCCCGCCAGTCGGGCGCGACGTAGAGGCTCACCTTTCCGGCCGCGCTCGCGATCACGTCCACCTTCCCGTCGCCGGTGAAGTCGGCGGCGACGGCGGTGTTGGTGTGGCCCGG
>CAYSZN010000215.1:0-2389 GCA_964435425.1 uncultured Akkermansia sp.
CTTCAGCGCCTGGACGGAGAAGGAGCCGCTCCGGGCGCTCGCCGCCGCCCGCGACCTGCCCGATTCGCTCCGCGAGATGGGGCTCGGCAGCGTCGCCTCGACCTGGGCGGAGGCCGATCCCGACGGTCTCCTCCAGTATTTGAAGACTGCGCCCGATCCCGCCTCGCTCGCCCCGATGGGACGCAGCGCATTCTGGTCGCTGGGAAGAAACCTCGGCAGCCCCGCCCTCGTCGAGACCGCGCTGGCCCTGCCCGATCCCAAGCTCCGCGAGACAGCGGTCGGAGGGCTCTTTTCAGGATGGGGCAATTCAAACGCCGAGGCGGCAGCTCAGGCCCTCGGCCAGATCGAGCCCGGCCTGATGCGGGACACCGCCCTCGCCTCCTTCATCTCCTCGATCTCCCAAACCGACCCCGAGGCCGCCTTCCGCTGGGCCATGGAGATCGACGACGATACGAAGCGGCGGGAGAACGTCCTCTCCAATGGCCGCAACTGGCTCGTCCACGACCGCGAAGGCGCGACGCGCTGGATCGAGGCGAGCGAAGCGGTCCCGGACGAGGTGAAGGCGGCGTTGTTGAAGAAGAAGTGAGCGGTGGCAGCGCTGGAGGGACGCGCTTCTCCCGTAGCATGGGCTTCCAGCCCATGCACTGCGGCACGACGCCCGAGAGCGATTTGAGGTCGCTTCGCCATTCCACGTTGCCACCGTCGAAGGCATGGGCTGGAAGCCCATGCTACAGCCGGACAGTGGGCCGTCCGTGCGCGAACGCAACGGACCGACGCCCCCCCTACCCCACCCGGTTCCCTCCCCCATTCTCGCTCTGGTGGATCGTCAGGGGCCAGCCGGGGAACTGGCTCTCCGGTTTCCCGTCGGTGGCGTCGACGAGGAATCGGAAGGCTTCGAGGTGGTAGGTCTTCGCCTCGGCATCGATGGTGACCATGCCGAAGCCGCTCCCCTTCTCGTGGGCCTTCTCGTAACGGTTCGTCGCAAGGGGCACGATGGGATTGCCGACGGCATGGACGTAGACCTTGTTGCCGAATCCGTCGAGGTATTCGCCGGTGTCGGGCAGCCCATGCCGCGGCCGGTTCGCGTGGGGCATCCCGAGTTCGTCGGGACGCCACCAGCGCGGGTAGCCGACGGCGATGGCCGGGGTGCAGAAGGACCAGTTGCCGTCGCGCTGTTTCTCGATTCCGTATTGCACGAGGGTGGCGAGGTGCTGGTCGCCGTTGACATGCAGGGCCATGGACTTCCGCAAAATGGAGACGGCCCGGTCGCGAGGAGTCTGCGGCCAGCCGCCGGCGTCGAGGTCGGCCTTGAGATAGCCGTCATGCTGGCCGTGATGGGTCGCGACGTTGGCGAAGAGGGTCTGGCTGAGGAGCACCTTCATCGCGTGGCCGCGCCAGTCCCCGCCCCAGGCTTCGAGGAACTGCTCCTGCCGCTCGCCGAGGAGGACGAGTCCGGGCCGGTCGAGCGTGGCGGTGTCGAAGTCCCGGTCGGAAACGTGGTCGGCCCTTCCCTCGCCCGTGTCGACGCGCTCGGGGCCGCTCTTGAACTGCCGATCGCCGAGGATCGCGAAACCGACGCCGCCGTAGACGAGTTCGCCGTAGTAGACGCTCATGCCCTGCGCGACAGGGGTGGGGTCGTAGGGATCGGGATGGTGCGCGGTGTTGGTCTTGTGGACGACGTTGACCATCTTCACGGGCTGGATGTAGCCGCCCTTGGAGGAGGCGCCCGGATCGTCCTCCGTGACCTTCATCGCCACCCCGCCCTCGCCCCAGTAGTTGCCTTGGAAGACGTCGTGGTCGTCGGGGATGCAGAGGGTGGGCGCGTTGCGCATCGCCTCGCGGAAGGCCCAGCCGTGCTGGTAGAACTTGCGCAGGTAGTTCAGGATCGCGGGATCGGCGGGCGAGCGGATCACGCCGAAGCCGCCGTGGCTTTCGTAGAGCTGGTCGCCGGAGAAATAGAGCAGGTCGGGATCGAGCTTGAGGAGGTTCTCCGCGACCGGCTCGTAGGGGAAGGCGTAGTCGTTCTGGCAGGTGAGCGCCCCGAGGCGGAGCGGACGGCCCGAGGGATTGGCCTTGATCTTGCCGCCCCACTCGTCGACGACCTCGCTGCCGTCGGTGAGCCTCTCGCGGTGGACGACCTTGTAGGGCGTCTCCCAGATCTCGTCCCAGTTCGTGATACGGAAAGTCGCGACCCAGGCGTCGGGATCGAGCGTGGTCGTCTCCAGCAAGGACCAGACCCCATCCCGCTGGACATGCAGCTCGATCTCCTGCGGCGCGGAGGGGGCGAGCGGCCCGGTGAGGGCGCTGAGCTTCATCACGAAGCCCTCGTCGCCTCGCGAATCGCTGAGCGAATACATGGTCCAGAGGATGGGGCCGAAGCGATGGTCGG
>CAYSZN010000215.1:2489-6598 GCA_964435425.1 uncultured Akkermansia sp.
CGCGAATCGCTGAGCGAATACATGGTCCAGAGGATGGGGCCGAAGCGATGGTCGGGGGTCGTCTCCAAGGCGTCGCCCGAAGCCCGCCAGTCGGTGAAGCGCCAGGAGGGCTCCTCGACTCGTCCCTTTGGCGGCAGCTTCATCTGACTGGCGAGGGCGAGGTTGCCAGTGACGAAGGACTTCTGCGCGGAGAGCTTCACCGAGCCGAGCCTCGCGCCGTCGGGCGTGGTCGCGACGAGTTCGAGGTCGTAGCGGGGGCCGTCGCCCGGCTTCCCCGAGAGGACGAGGCGGCATTCGCCCCCGCTGAAGGGCCGGTCGAGCTTCGCCGAATTCCGCCCGAGGACGAGCTCGTCGCCGGCGATTCCCGCCTCGATTCCATTGTTGGCGAAGCAGTTGCTGCGGTATTCGTCGATGTCGCTGCGGACGCCGATGCGGAAACCGGCGCCGCCATCCTGGGAGAAGCCCTCCGGCTTGAAGAGACGGACGGACATCGTGAAGGAACCCTCCGGATTGCGAAGGGCGCGGGTCAGGGAATGGACGCTGCGCTTGCCCGAGCTGACGAGGCATTCGGCCCAGCCGTCGCGGATGCGCCAGTCCTCCATCGGGTTGGCCCAGCATTCGCCGCCGAGGAAGACACGGTTTTCGGTGCGGTCCCAGCGTTCGAGACGGTCGGTGCCGGTGGCTTGCGCGACCGCTTCGCGGCGGAGCGGGAAGCCGAGGACGGCGAGGGAGGAGAGGAGCTTGAGGCTGAGGCGGCGGGAGAGGCGGCGGATCATGGCGGGATTCAGGAAAACGGATAGTGGCGGCTTTGGCAATGCTGAAACCCCGCCGAAACGGGATCGACGGCACGGTTTCGCGCCAGCGCCGCGGATGAGGTTTGGCAAGAGCGGTGTTGCGAAGCCTCCGTGGAAGGGAGCCGATTTCCCCATCCATCGCATCCTTTCGGTTCCTTTTCTCCGCCGGGAGCGTAGATATAGGGCATGAGCAAGACATCCAGCAGCAAGACGAACAGCAAGATCATCGAAGCCCTCCAGACCGCCTACGCGATGGAGCTGGAGACGGTGCAGAACTACATCGCGGCCTCGGTCAACCTCGACGGGGTCCGCTCGGACGTGATCAAGAAGGCGCTCGCCGCCGACGTGGCCGAGGAGCTGACCCACGCCCAGACCCTCGCCAACCGCATCAAGACCATCGGGGGCCAAGTGCCCGGCAGCTTCGATCTCGAACGGAAACAGAAATCGCTCCAGCCGCTCAAGGACTCCACCGACATCGTCGGGGTCATCAAGGGCGTCATCGACGCCGAGGACGCGGCTATCGCCCAATACAATAAGATCATCAAGATCTGCGACGGGATCGACTACGTGACGCAGGACATGGCCATCGGCCTGCTCTCCGGCGAGGAGGACCACCGCCGCGAGTTCATCGGATTCCTCAAGGAATACGAGAAGGGTTGAAGCCCGCGAGCGGCGGAAATCCGTTCACTTCTTCTTGGGCGGGCCTCCTGGCGGCTGGCGCTGCGCATTGATGCGGCTCTGCTTCGCCTGCCCGGCGGCTTCTTCCTTGTGGCGCTTCTGCGCTTGGTCCTTTTGCTTCGATTTGGGGGATTTGTCGCCCATGGGTGGAATGGAGTGTAGGGTTGGGAGAGGCTCGGCCCGGAACGCCGGGCGAAGCGGAAAATCACTCGCGCCGGGGATCGAGTCCGGCCAGCAGTTCCTCGAGATCGAAGATGGCGACGGTGGTGGAGGTGTCGCTGAGCCCGTAGGGGAGAATGAGTTTCCCCCGGTGGACAAGCCCGCCGCAGGAATAGACCACGTTGGGGACAGCGCCGTTGCGCAGGGGTTCGTCCGGCTCCAGCAGAGGCCGGGGCAGATGGCCGAGGACGAGCGAGGGATCGTCGAGATCGAGCAGCAACGCGCCGATGCAGTAGCGGCGCATGGGACCGACGCCATGGGTGAGGACGAGCCAGCCGGACGGCGTTTCGATCGGCGAGCCGCAGTTGCCGATCTTGACCGCTTCCCAGCCTTCGCGCGGGCGGCGGAGGAGTTGCGCCTGCTCCCAGACGTGGAGATCGTCCGAGAGCATCAGGTGGAGGTTCTCGTCGTCGTGTCGGGAGATCATCGCGTAGCGGCCGCTGATCCTGCGGGGAAAGAGGGCCATGCCCTTGTTGCGGGCCACGGCGCCGTTGAGCATCACCGAGCGGAAGGCGAAGAAATCCGGCGTTTCGAGCAGTTGGGGAAGAATGGAGCGGCCGTTGTAGGCGGTGTAGGTGGCGTAGTAGGCGACCGTGCCGTCGTCGTCGGTAAAGCGGACGAAGCGGGCGTCTTCCATGCCGTTGCTTTCCGAAGGCGAAACGGGGAAGATGACGCGCTCCGACAGCTCGGTTTCGGCGTGGAAACGGACCTCGTAGTTCACCTCGGCGATCCAGCGGATGCACTCGGTCGTCCGGCGCGCCTCGCGCGAATTGGGCCGGGTGGAGCTGCTGGCGGTGCGGACGGCCGCTTCGAGCGCGCTGCGGGTGAAACGGTCGCCGAGCGAATCCCTCAGCAGGCGCGCCCAGGGATTGTCGAAGCCCATCTCGACGAGCTTTCCGAAAAAGGCGCTGCGCCGAAACGAGGGGTCCGGATTCAGCTCCGGAGCGCTGACATGGCGGTGCCGCGGGTCCATCGCGATGGCGTGGTCCGCGCCGATGACGCCGCTGCGGAAGGCGATCGAGGAAATGTGCCCTTCGCCGGTGGCGCGCAGGCTGAGGACGAAGCGCAGCTCGTCCGGTCCGAGGTTGGATTGATCCGGGTGCGGCACCATCGAGGGGTTGAACAGAGCGGCGGATTCCAAGGCATACTCGCCGGAAAAGAGCGCACCGATGTAGAGACGCTGCTCCGTCGACAGCGACGACTCGTGGGGCACATGATGGGCGATGTGTCCGTAGTGACGCCACCAGATGGCTTCGAGCCGCGGGTGACGCGAATCGAATTGGTCATGGAGCAGCGCGAGGCGGGCCTCGCGCTCCTCCCCGGTGGCGGCCAGCGCACGCTCGATGATGCGGAGCACCGACTGACGATCCGCCGGGATGAAGGAACGCACCAGGACACGGGCGTTGTCGGGGCGGATGTGGACGTCGGAGGAGACGGGGTGGGGCGAATTCATTGGAACGGGGTGACGGAGCCCTGCTGGCGGCGCGTGAGCTCGGAGCGGGAAAGCAGGAAGGCGAGCGTGGACTCCGCGCCTTGGTTTTGGTTCAGGTGGTCGCGCAGCAGCGCGTCGCGGCACCCGCCGGTGCTTTCGTCGTAGAGCGGCAGGCCGAGGTCGTTTCGTCCGAGGAACCACTCGAAACAGCATCGTGCGCGGCCGCTCCAGAACGCGTCGCCGGTGGCGTCGTAGGCGGCCATGCAGGCGGAGATCATCGCGTGGGCTTCCACCGGCTGCTGGTCGAAGCGGGCCTTCTCCCCCTCCTGCGGCCAGAAGCCGTGGCAGCCGATCGGCGCGAAGCGGCCGCCCTCGCCGGTCTGCTCGTCGAGCAGCCAGCGCAACGAACGCAGGCCGGTCTCCATCGCCGCAGGCTTGCCGGAGAGGATCAGCGCGTGGGGCAGCTTGGCGTTGTCGTAGGTGGCGATGCGCTCGAACCAGAGCCAGTCCGGCGAGGAATTCGCGAGGAAGAGATCCATCAGCCGGGCGACGAGGATGTCCTGCATCTTTCCTACGGCGCGGTCGCCGGAGAACGCGCGCAGGTATTCGTGGATGGCGACCAGCGCGAAGGCCCAGGCGCGCGGCGAGCTGAAGCGTTTCACCACGTCCAGCCCGCGCTGGAAGAGCAGCGCGCAGAGGTCGCGGAACCCTTCGTTCGGCGAGCGACCGAGCGCCGTCCCGGCGGCCCACAGGGCGCGGGCGTGGCTGTCTTCGGAGCCCTTGCTTTCCAGCCACTGCCGTTCGTGGCTCATGAAGTTGCGGAAGCGACGCGTGTTCGCATCGAAGGCATACCACAGGAAGGCGAGGTAGGTGCCGGCGAGGCGGTCGATTTCCGAATCGGGTCCGTGCTCCTCCTGATGGAAGATGGTGAAGATGAAGGCGCGGGCGTTGTCGTCGGTGCAGTAGGCCTCGTGGTAGTTCGGCAC
>CAYSZN010000216.1:0-6592 GCA_964435425.1 uncultured Akkermansia sp.
AGATGACGCGCTTGGCTTTGGCTTGGTGATGGGCACCGCGTCCCGACGCTGCGGCAAAGCCTTCGCGCGTCAGCAGGCTGTGCGCGGCGATGCCGGCGAGTCCGACGCCACATTCGCGCAGGAACCAACGGCGGGAATGAAATCCGAAATCCGAAGCTCGAAATCCGAAGGGCTGGTGCGGGGGGCGGGTTTTCATGATGCGGTGGGTTCGGATTTCGGGTTTTGAACTTCGTGGGTGGTCCGCTCATTCCGATGATGACAGGGCCGGAGATCGGGATTAAACTTCGTCATGCCGACCGTCTCTCCCGCTCCCAAGAACCTTCGGGACACTCTGGTGCGCACCATCGAATCCCTGCCCGACGAGGATTTGCCGATGGTGCAGGAGGTGCTGCTCCACGCGGAGAAGGACCGTCTTTGGCGGGAAATCTCGGCGGAGGCCACGGCGGAACGGCGGGCTGGGAAATGGGAGCGTCTGCCGGAGATCATCCGTGAAGTGCGTGAGCGGAGACGGCGGGGATGATCGTCTGCCTCGACACGAACGTCGTTGTCCAAGCCCGTTCCGAGGACCATCCGGGCTATTCCATTTTGAACGCATGGGTCGAAGGAAGGCTCTCCTTGGCCGTGAGCACGCCCGTCCTCTTCGAATACGAGGAGGTGCTGGTGGAACTCAGCGGGATGCGGGCTTGGCAGCAATTCGCGCGCCTTCTGGAACTGGTGGAGCTGACCACGGGAGGTGTGCTGCGGGTGACACCCTACTACCAGTTCCGGGTAATCTACGCCGATCCGGATGACAATCTTTTCACCGACTGCGCCATCACCGCCGGAGCGGACTACGTTGTCACCGAGGACCATCATTTTGCCCCCTTGGCAAACGCGGGCTACAAACCCCAGCCCATCACGCCCTCGGAATTCGTGCGGCGGCATTCCGATCTCTGCAAGCGCACTTGAGAAAGGACAGGCGGAGATCCCGACAGGAACCGATGGAGTCGAGGCGTTCATCCTTTTGTCAGCGTTTCGTCGAGATTCAGCAGCACCCGCGCGACCAAGGTCCACGCGGCAAGCTCGTTGGGCGTGGCGTCGGGCGGGAGCTGCACGGCTTGGGTGAAAGTGGAGAAGGCGATGTCGCCCGCTGGCAGTTCTCCCGCGCGGAGGCGGGCGCGGTGCTCCTCAAGTAGCGTTCGGACGATCTCCGTTTCGGCGGCGGTAGCGGGGCGGCTGAGGCAGAGCTGGTAGGCCCGCTGGATGCGGGACTCATCGGAGCCTCCGCCCTCCCGGACGATGCGCTGGGCGAGGGCTTGGGCGGCCTCGACGAAGAGGGTCTCGTTCAGGCCAGCGAGGGCTGCGAGCGGGGTGTTGGAACGGGTCCGGCGTGCGCAGGAGAAGTCGCCGTTGGGGGAGTCGAAGGCGTTCAGCACCGGATCGGGCATGGAACGCTTGCGGAAATGGTAGAGGCTGCGGCAGTAGCGCCGCGCGTCGGTCGAGGGATGCCAGAAGTCGGGCGGGTTGTAGTTGTTGTCGAGCACGCTCTGCGGCACGGGCGGGAAGATGCTGGCGCCGCCGACCTCCTCGTGCAGCAGGCCGGAGACGGCGAGGGCGAGGTCGCGCAGGGTCTCGGCGTCGGTGCGGAAGCGTGGGCCGCGGGCGAGGAGGCGGTTGTTGGGATCCTTCTCCCGCAGTTCGGGAGTCAGAGTCGAGTCCTGCCGGTAGACGGCGCTGGTCACGAGGGTCTTGAGCAGGTGCTTCTGGCTCCAGCCCTGCTCCATGAAATCCACCGCCAGCCAGTCGAGCAAGGCGGCGTGCTCGGGGACGGGGGTGCGGATGCCGAAGTCCTCCGAGGTCTCGACGAGCCCGGCCCCGAAGAGGGTCTGCCACACCCGGTTGACGGCGACGCGGGCGGTGAGCGGCGAACGCGCATCGACGAGCCAGCGGGCGAAGGCGAGGCGGCCAGTGCCCGCGCCCTCCGGCAGCGGATGCAGCGAGGCGGGAACGTGGGGCGCGACCTCGTGCTTGGGCTGGTTCCAGACGCCGCGATCCAGCAGTTGGGTGGGACGCGCGTCCTGCGATGAGCGCTCGGCGAGGTGGAGGACGGAGGTCTTCGCCTCGGCGGGCCAGGTTTTCCAGAGCGCCTCGGCCTCGTCGTCGAGCCTCTTGGCTTCGGGCAGGGTTTTGCGCCAAGCGGCGAGGACGGCCTGCTGCTGCTCCGGGCTGCGCTGCTCCGCCGGGACGGCCATGGCAAGTTGCGCGGCGTGATCGACGGCGGGCGTCTTCGGGTCGGGCGAGCGCGTCGTGGAGAAGCGCATCCGCCCGAGCATCGCGATGGCCCGCTGGCCGCGCCCGTTGCCGTCGCCGCTGTGGTTCATGCGCACGGTCAGCCTCAGTTGCGTGCCGACGGGCGCGGTCAGCGCTTCGGCGAACTGGACCACGGCCACGGAGGGGGCGTTGCGCCGACCCGGACCGCGGTCGGCCCGCCAAGCGTTCTGGTTGCTCCCGTCGATGAGGAAGGCGGCGGGACCGACGCGGCGCTCGCTCTTTTCATCGGCCTTGGTCCGCCATTCCGCCTCGATGGGATGGTCGGGTTCGGAGAAATCCGCCGTGGCGTTTTTCATCTCCACTTTCGTCCAATCCTTGTCCTCGGGGCGCTTGAGGTGGCATTCCAGTTCGGTGATCGCCCAGACGCCGTGGCGGCTGTGGCCGGGGCCGCCGTGGGGCAGGTCGCGATGGGTCAATGCCTCAAGGCGCAGGCCGGTGAGGCCGTCGAGCGCAGGCTCGGCGAAGACGAGATGGTCGCTGACGGAGGAGGGATGGCCGAGAGTGAGGATGGATTCGTCCTCCAAGCGAGTGGGGTGATTGAGACCTCCCGTGGTCATCAGTTTCGAGGGCCGCAGGGGAGTCCATTCCACTTGGGCGGCGCGGACGCTGTCCTCCCACACGGCGAGCTTCTCCTGCCAGCCGGGGATTTCCTTTTTCAGGCGTTCGTCGAGACCGCGCAGCCCGTCCCGCACCTTGGCGACGGCGGCGGCCTGCGCCTCGTCATAAACCCAGGACTGGGCCTCGTAGGTGTTGTTGAGAAAGGCGAACATGCCGAAATACTCGTCATGCGTGATGGGGTCGAACTTGTGCGTGTGGCACTGGGCGCATTGGAGAGTGAGGCCGAGCACGGCCTTCCCGACGCAGTCCATACGGTCGAAGATCCCCTCGATGCGGAACTGCTCCGGCACGATGGCCCCCTCCTCGTTGACCATGCCGTTGCGGAGGAAACCCGTAGCCACGATCTGATCCTGTCCCGCGCCGGGCAGCAGGTCTCCCGCGACCTGCTCGACGATGAACTGGTCGTAGGGCATGTCGCGGTTCAGCGCAGCGATGACCCAGTCCCGCCAAGCCCACTGTTCGCGCGGCAGGTCCTTCTCGTAGCCGTTGGTGTCGGAATAGCGCGCCGCGTCGAGCCAGACGCGGGCCCATCTTTCGCCGTATCGGGGCGACTGGAGAAGCTCGTCCGTGGTTTGGGAAATCGCCTTGGCCAATCCGGATTCCGAAATCCGAAGTCCGAATTGCTCCACCTCCTCGGGCGTCGGCGGCAGGCCGGTGAGATCGAGCCAGAGGCGGCGGGCGAGGATTCCGGATTCCGCCGGCGGCGAAAGGGCCAGCCTTTCCTGTGCGAGACGCTCCTCCACCAGCGCGTCCACCGGATGCCGCTCCCCGAAATTCGGATTTCGGATTTCGGATTTCGGATTTTCAAAAGCCCAATGCCCCGCATACTCCGCACCCTCGGCGATCCACCGCTTCAGGGTCTCGATCTGCGCGGCGGTGACGGGTTTCTTCTCCTTCGGCGGCGGCATGATCTCGTCCGCCGAGTGCGCGGACATGCGGGCGATGAGGGAGCTTTTCGCCGGATCGCCGGGAGTAATCGCGGGGCCGTCGCTCTCGCCGCCTTGGAGCGCGGACTCGCGCAAGTCGAGGCGCAGGCCGCCCTTGCGCGTCTCGGCGTCCACGCCGTGGCAGTGATAGCAATGCTCCGAGAGGATGGGCTGCACCTCGCGGCGGAAGTCCACGGCCTGCGCGAGCGCGGCGGGCAATCCGAGGAGCAGGATGGCGGGAAGGAGTTTCATGCGGCGTCGGTTTCCAATCAATGTCCCGTGGGCTCGCCTCGTTACGGCACATGGCCAACATACGGGATTTGCGGCGGCGCTTCTCCTGCGTTATCGCGGTAGAGGGTGTCCGACCCTCCCTTCCCCGACGCCCCACCCTGTTCCATCGACGCGGGCGGCGACGGAACACTGGCAGAGAAAACCTTCGAAAATGCTTTCACTGGACCCGGGATCGCTTCATCATTTTCACATTCAAACCCGACCATCGCCTGGTTTCCCTCCGCCTCCATGCACCTGCGCCCCCTTCTCCTCCTCGCCTCGCTGCTCCCCCTCGCCCTCCCGGCGGCGGACCGGCCCAACATTCTCTGGATCACCGCCGAGGACATGAGCCCCGCCCTCGGCAGCTACGGCGATCCCGACGCGAAGACACCGAACCTCGACGCTTTCGCCAAGGAGTCGGTGCGCTACACCCGCGCCTTCGCCGCCGCGCCGGTCTGCTCGCCCTCGCGCTCGACCCTCGTCACGGGGATGTGGGCACCCAGCCTCGGCACCAGCCAGATGCGCTCGACCTTTCCCCTGCCCTCCGATGTGACGGGCTTCCCGACCTATCTTCGCGAAAACGGCTATTTCACCACCAACAACGTCAAGACCGACTACAACACCGCCGACGCGGCCCGGCTCATCGAGGAATCCTGGGACGAAAGCAGCCGCCAAGCCCACTGGCGCAGCGAGGCGCGGAAGGACGGCCAGCCCTTCTTCGCCGTCTTCAACCACGAGGTCACCCACCAGTCGCGGACGATGGTCTGGCCCTACGAGTTCTTCCAGCACGAGGTCCAGTCCAAGCTCACGCCGGACCAGATCCACGATCCCGCGACCATCGCGCTGCCGCCCTACTACCCCGACACCCCCGTGATGCGCCGCGAGCTGGCCCGCTTCCACGACTGCGTCTCGGCGCTGGATGCCGAAGTCGGGGCGCTGCTGAAGCAGCTCGAGGAGGACGGCCTCGCCGACGACACCATCGTCTTCTTCTACTCCGACCACGGCTCCGGGATGCCGCGGCACAAGCGCCTCCTCCACGACAGCGGGATGCGCGTGCCGCTGCTGATGCGCTTCCCGGAGAAGTTCAAGCACCTCGCGCCCGCCGCGCCGGGGGCGACGATCGATCGGCTCGTCACCTTCGCCGACTTCGGCCCCACCGTCCTCGCACTGACCGGGACGCAGGTGCCGGACTCCTTGCAGGGCGAGGTCTTCCTCGGACCCGAGGCCACACCGGAGCCTGAATACGTCTACGGCTTCCGCGACCGCATCGACGAGGTCTTCGACCTTTCCCGCTCCGTCCGCAGCGCCCGCCATCTCTACATCCGCAACCACATGCCCCACCTTTCCTGGGGCCAGCGCAGCGTCTATTCCGACCTCGGCGAGGTCCAGCAGGAGGTCTTCCGCCACGCCGCCGACCACGCGGACACCCTGACAAAACCCCAACAAGCCTACGTCTCGCCGACCCGTCCGGCGGAGGAGTTCTACGACGTCGAGGCCGATCCGCAGAACCTCGCCAACCTCCTCGACGGCGACCTTTCCCCCGAGCAGCAGGCCGCCCTCGACGCCCACCGCGCCGCCTACGCCGCGAAGCGGGAGGAGATCCTCGACCTCGGCGTCCTGCCCGAGACCATCATGGTCGATTGGCTCGGCGAGGAGGAGCGCCCCCTGCGCGACATCGCTCTCGGCAGGACGAACCACCGTCCCGACCTCGCGAGGATCTGGGCCGCCGCCGACCTCGTCGGCAAAGGCACCCGCGAGGAGCTGCTCAAGCTCGTCCACGACGGCGACGCAGCCGTGCGCTACTGGGCCATCGTCGGCCTGCGCCACGCCTTTCCGCAGGACGAGGCCCTGCTCGGCGACCTGGTCGATTCCATGGACGACATCAGCGCGCCGGTGCGCATCGAGGCGGCGGCGTGGATGGCCGAGGCCTCGGACAAGCATCGCGCCGAAGCCGTCCAGGTGCTGGGCCGCGAGCTCGTCGGCGAGGAATGGTGGACCGTGCTCCGCGCCTGCCGCGCCGTCGAGCTGCTCGGCGAGAAAGCCCCCGCCCTCCTCCCCGTGATGGAGACCCTCTACGCGCGGAACCGCTTCGCCGAGGGCGTCGGACCGCAGTTCATCTCCTTTTCCTCCGGGGCTTTCCTGAAAAGCATGGGCATGCCCACGGTGCCCTGGGACTTCACCCCGAAAAAACGCTGAACCCATCCCTCCCCGTTCCATGAACATCGCACGCAATCCCGTCGGCTGGTTCGAGATCTACGTCGAAGACATGCCCCGCGCCAAGGCCTTCTACGAAGCCACCTTCGACGTGAAGCTCGACCCTCTACCCACCCCCGACGCCACCATCGAGATGTGGGCCTTCCCCATGAGCCCGGACAAGCCCGGCGCCTGCGGTGCGCTCGTCAGGATGGAGGGCTGCGCCCCCGGAGGCAGCGGCACGATCATCTACTTCTCCTGCCTGGACTGCGCCG
>CAYSZN010000217.1:0-6589 GCA_964435425.1 uncultured Akkermansia sp.
CAGGCCCGCGACCGGCTCGCCGTTCTGGACGAGGGCGAGCACAAGTCCGCCCTCCTCGGCATCGCCAGCTTCCTCGACCTGCTCCTCGAGGGATGCCGGCAATAGGTGGCGGCATGTGGAGCTTTGGAATTGTTGAGCGATATTCTTGACAAATGGCATGGAACTTGCTTTTCTAGGCGAGCGGTTCCTCAACCCGAAGTACACGATCTGCAAGGCGCAGGACGCTCAGGCAGTTGCAAGGCTTCGAATCCAAAAATAAAACGAAAAGACAATGGCTAGACTCAAACTCGAATATATCTGGTTGGACGGATACGAGCCCACCCCGAACCTCCGCGGGAAGACGAAGATCGTGGACGGCGACCCCGCCTCCTTCACCCTCGCCGACTGCCCGATGTGGGGATTCGACGGCAGCTCCACTCGCCAGGCCGAGGGAAAAAGCTCGGACTGCATGCTCAAGCCGGTGGCCCTCTATCCCGACGCGACCCGCACGAACGGATTCGTCGTTCTCGCGGAGGTCATGATGCCGGACGGCGAAACGCCGCATCCCTCGAACGCCCGCGCCACGATTCCCGATGATCCGGGACTCTGGATCGGGCTCGAGCAGGAGTATTTCCTCTTCCAGGACAACCGTCCTCTCGGCTGGCCGCAGGCTGGCTATCCCGATCCGCAGGGCGAATACTACTGTGGCGTCGGCAGCAAGCAGGTCGGCGACCTCGCCCGCGCCATCGTCGAGGAGCACCTCGACGTCTGCATCGCGGCCGGGATCAACCACGAAGGCATCAATGCCGAGGTGGCGAAGGGCCAGTGGGAATTCCAGGTCTTCGGCAAGGGCGCCTGCACCGCCGCCGACCAGATCTGGGTGGCCCGCTATCTCATGGCGCGCATCTGCGAGAAATACGGCGTCGACGTCGTGTATCACTGCAAGCCCTTCCAAGGCGACTGGAACGGATCGGGAATGCACTGCAACTTCTCCACCGACTACATGCGCGAGACGGGCGGGAAGGAGTATTTCGAGTCCCTCATGGCCGCTTTCGAGAAATACCGCGACGAGCACATCGCCGCCTACGGACCGGACAACCACCTGCGTCTCACCGGTCTCCACGAGACCCAGTCGATCGACAAGTTCAGCTACGGCGTGGCCGACCGCGGGGCCTCCATCCGCGTGCCGCACTCCTTCGTGAACAGCGGCTACAAGGGATATCTGGAAGACCGCCGTCCGAATTCGCAGGCCGATCCCTACCAGATCGTTGCCCGCGTCTCCAAGACGATCTCGACAGTCCCGACGCCCTGACCGGCTCTCACCACGGATTCCATCCCGAAGCGCTGCAGTCGAGAGACTGCGGCGCTTTTCGTTGGGGTACTGATGAAAAGGGTTGGACCACGGATGGCATAGATTCAGGAACCTTGGCCATGCAGGCTTATCCGTGCCATTCGTGGTCAAAACTCCTCCACAAGCACGGCACTGCAACGCGGTCTACGCCTTCCACTCGGCTATTCGCACGATGCGCTCGTCCAGCGCGACCTTGCGCCGCTTCGCCTGGCGGAGCCATTTCATCGCCTCCTTGGGACGGCGGCGGATCTGCGATTCGATCCAGATCATCTTTTCGTAGGCCTCCGGTTCCTGCGGATAGTGCTTGAGGATTTTCAGATACTCCGCGGAGGCCTCGTCGTAGCGTTCCTCGTTGAGGTAGTGCATGGGGAGCTTCAGGTTCAGCACGGGCTTCCCGAGCCGCCCGCCGGGGGCAAAGACGAGGTCGATCAGGGAGAGAAAAGGGCGCGTCGCGAGATGGAACAGCGTCGGCCAGAGCAGGACGATCCCGACGAGGAAGGCGCCCGCCCCGAGGAGGACGCGGGGCAGGTCGATGGCTTCCTCCTGTCCCTGCGTGGCGAGATACCAGGCGCTCCAGAGGGAGGCTCCGCCGACGATCCAGCGGAGGACGGTGGAGAAGGCGTTGGAGGACATCGGCGACGGACGGGCGGTGGCTAGTGTCTCATGTCAGCGAAGCGGATGGGTGAGACCATCGAAGGCGGAACTTGTAGCCGAGGCCATTGGCCTCGGTCGAACGTTGCAGGGACACCCGTGCCGCGCCCAATGGACGCGGCTGCAGCGCTGACGTGTGCTCCGAAGTTTTTCCACCATTCCAGACATGAGCCACAAGGCGGCTTTCACCACCATAGCAGCGCGCACACCATCATGACAAGGCCGTAGACTGCGCCAGCGGCGGCTCCGAGCTTGTAGCGGGATTCCTCGCCGAGCACCCAGCGGATCAGATCCCGGAGGAGGTAGGGCATGCCCACCCAGAACATGCCGACGAGGGCGATGGCATAGGCGAAGGCGACGAGGAGGAGGCGGGACTGGGGATCCTTGAGAAAGGCCGACTCCAGCATGGGCGCCGCGGCGAGGATCATGAGGAAGCCGAGGGCGCGCACCGCGAGGAACTCCTTCACATAGACGACCACTCCCACGCACATGCCGGCGATGAGGAGCTGCACGGGACGCTCGAAACGGAAGAATTCGCCGAGGTCCATGCAGGTCCAGATCATGAAGGACCAAGCGAAGCCGATCACCACGAGCACGGTGCCGATCTGCTCGTTGCGGGGGAAGCGTGTCAGCCACGGTTTCACGAGATCCGGCTTCGCCAGCGCGAAGACGTGGGAGGCGACGAGCCAGAGACCGACGAGGAGACCCATCAGTTTCAATGGGAGACCTGGCTCGTAGAGCAGATTGTAGAGCGCCTGCATGGGGGAGAAGCGCTCAGGTTCCGACCGAATCGGCCATTTGCAAGACCGGATGCAGCACGGGATCGCCGTAGAGGGTGTAGCCCGAGCTTTCGGTGATGTGCACGTCGAAGAGCTGCCCGGCCATGCGCGCCGCGTCGCCGTCGAAGATCACGATGCGGTTTGTCCGGGTGCGGCCGGAGAGGCGCTCGGCGTTGTAGCGGCTCGGCCCTTCGCAGAGCACCTCCTGCGTCGTGCCGACCTGGGCGTGGTTCTTGCGCTCGACGATGGAGTCGACGAGGGCGAGGAGATCCTGGTTGCGCTCCTCCTTGACCCGCTCGGGGAGCTGGTCGGGCATCGCGGCGGCGGGGGTGTCCTTGCGCGGGGAGTATCGGAAGACGAAGGCTTGGTCGAACTGCACGGTCTCGACCGCCTTCTTGGTCTCGAGGTAGTCCTCCTCCGTCTCGCCGGGGAAGCCGACGATGATGTCCGTGGTGATGGCGATGCCGGGGCGGGCCGCCTTCATCCGCTCGCAGATCTCGAGGAACTTCTCCGCCTTGTAGGGGCGGCGCATCAGCTTGAGGATGCGGTCCGAGCCCGACTGCATGGGAAAGTGGACATGGTCGACGAGCTTGGGCAGGTAGGTGAAGGCCTCGATCACATCCTCCTTGTAGCCGATGGGGTGGGGGGAGGTGAAGCGGATGCGCTCGATCCCGTCGATCTCGTGGACGGCCTCGAGAAGCTGCACGAAGGGGCTTTTCCCGTCGACTTTGGGAAACTCGTGCCGGCCGTAGAGGTTCACGATCTGCCCGAGCAGGGTCACTTCGCGCACGCCGTGGTTGGCGAGGCGGCGGCATTCCGCGACGATCTCGGCGATGGGGCGTCCGCGCTCGGATCCGCGGGTGTAGGGCACGATGCAGAAACTGCACTTCATGTTGCAGCCCTGCATGATGCTGACGAATTCGCTCGCGCCGTAGTCCTTCGCGACGTGGTCGCGGATGGTGTTCTGCGAGCCTTCCTCCTCCTCGACATCGACGATGGGACGGCGCAGGTCGTCCATCTCCGCCGTCTCCTTGGCACGCATCAGCTCGACACAGTGGTCGACGACGCGGTGGTATTTCTGCGTGCCCGCGACGAGATCGAGATGGGTCACCTCGTCGAGGAGCTGGCTGCCCCGGCTTTGGGCCATGCAGCCCATCATCCCGAAGACGAGGCGCGGATTGCGCTTCCGGAATTTCCCGAGGTGGCGCATGTTGCCCAGCGCCTTCTGCTCGGCCTGGTCGCGCACCGAGCAGGTGTTCATGAGGAGGACATCCGCATCGTCCGGCTTCGGCGTGACCGTGAAACCGCGCTCGACGAACATCTGCGCGACCTGCTCCGTGTCGCGCTCGTTCATCTGGCAACCAAAGGTTCTGAAATAGACTTTCGGCATGGGAGGGGCGGAAGGTAGCCGCGATTCGGGATGGAGACAAGGGGCCGCGTCGGCTTGGCCAAATGGGAAGGATGGCCGCAAAACGTGCAAAAAGCGGAAAAAGGAGGTGAGCCTTTGTGTCTTTTGTGCGTTTGGTGGCCGAATCTCCCTGACAACGCAGACGCTTCCTCCATGAAACCCACCGTGACTCTCGGCGAGGTCCGCACGCCGGACGGCTCGAAGTTCTCCCTCCACGAGCACGATGGGGACTATTTCCTGAAGCTCGACGGAACCCAGTTGATGAGCTCGACCTGGACGCTTTCCGAGCGGGTGCTCTCCGACTTGGCTTGTCCTGACAAGACCGCCTTCCCTGCTGCGAGGATTCTCATCGGTGGCCTCGGTCTCGGCTACAGCCTCCGCCGCGTCCTCGAGCTCGCGGGGCCGGCGTGGGAGGTCGTCGTGGCCGAGCTGCTGCCCGAGGTCGTGGGTTGGAACCGTGAGCATCTCGGGGCATTGAACGGCGCCCTGCTCGACGACCGTCGGGTGTCCATCCACGAGGGCGACGTGCACGACCGCATCCAGGGCGCGGCGATGGGGAAGGAGCCGAAGTGGGACGGCATCCTTCTCGACACCGACAACGGGCCGACCTCGCTGGTGCAGCCGCAGAACCGCCGGCTCTACGGGCGCGGCGGCTTCGCCACGATCCGGGAGGCGCTGCGTCCCGGAGGGCGCGTCGCCTTCTGGGCGGCGGGGGAGGAGCCCGGCTTCGAGCGCCGGCTCCAGCGCGACGGCTTCCGCACGGAGCGCCATGCCATCAAGGCGCACGAGCGCGCCAAGAAGCCGATCCACCGCGTCTACGTCGGCGTGAAACCTTCCGCATGAGACTCCATCAAAACCAACTCTGGCAGCAGGGCGCCGAGCTCTACCGCATCGTCCACCTCGAACGGCTTTCGGTCGAATACAAGAAGCTCGACCCGTCCGATCCCTCCAAGGGAACGCACCACACCGCGACGAAGAAGGAATTCTGCCGCCTCATCAAGGGGGCGGTCGAGGTGTCCGGTCCGGGCGAGAAGGCGCGGTAGGGAGCGCTCCATGGCTCACCGGCCTCCGTCTCCACTGGAAGGCTCCGCTCTCCAGTGCTCGGCGATCTTCCTTCTGAGAAACGTCACGCTGCGCTCGAGCTGCTCCATGCCGTCGACGCCGTCCTCGATGCTGATCCAGCCGTCGAAGCCCTTGCTCCTCAGTTCCGAGAAAATCGCGTCGTAGTCGTTCAGGCCCTTCCCGATCTCGCCGTGGCGGAGTCGCTTGGCGTAGCCTTGCGACCCTCCCTCCTCGCGGCGGAGATCCTCGATCGTGCCTTCGGCGAGATAGCGGTCGCTCGCGTGCATCGTCACGACGCGATGGGAGACGCGACGAAGCAGCTCCAGCGGATCCTCCCCCGCGAGGTAGGTGTTGCTGGGATCGTAGTTGACGCCGAAGTTCGGATGCTCGACCGCCTCCACGAGCTGGCAGAAGACGTCCATCTGCTGGGCGAATTCGGGATAGTCCCAGAAGTCGTCCTTGTAGTGGTTTTCGAGGATGAGGACGATGCCCCGCTCGGCGGCGTGGGGGAGACAGGCCTGGATGGAGTCGGCGGCGAGCCGCACGCCCTCGTCGATGGAGAGCTCGGGCCGCCGCTGACCGCTGAGGACGCGGCAGTAGGAGCCGCCGAGCGCATGGGTCATGTCGATCCAGCGCTTCTGCTTGGCGATCTCCCGCTCGCGGAAGGCGGCGTCGGGGTGGGTGAAGTCGGGCGAGCAGCACATCATGGGGATGGTCCGTCCCGTGTCCTCGACCTCGTTCCGGAAGCGCGCCCAGTTCGACTCGTCGGCCATTTCGAGAAAGCCCGCATACCATTCCAGCCCATCCACCTCGAGAGTCGAGGCGAGGCGGATCCATTCGGAGACGGTCATGCTTCCGTCTTTGCAGAGGGCCTGCATGAAGGCTTTGGGGAAGGCGGCGAGCTTGGGCATGGTGATCGTTGGTAGTTGAGAGGGGAGAGTTGAGAGGGGAGAGTTGAGAGGGGAGAGGGGAGAGGCGGGGATCGGACTCAGAAAGCCCAAGGAGGGCCGACAGGAATGTCGGCCCTCCTTGGAACCCCGGAACCGGGTCCGCAAAGCGATTTGGTATGCTGCATGGATAACATAGATCACTGGGATCTCCCTTTTCACCGTTCCATCGCCTCGCGCATCAGGGTGGTGCTGGCGTTGCCTCCGCTGAGGATGCAGGCGATACGCTTGCCTTTCCATTGACCTCGCTGCGCCTTCAAGGCGGCCCAGGCAAGGGCGCCGGCACCCTCAGCGAGGTTGTGGGTGCGGCGCAGCAGATCGCCCATGGCGGCGATGGCCTCGTCGTCGTCCACGGTCGCGATCTCGCGGGCGTGGTGCTGGATGATCGCGAGGGCCTCGGGATTCGGCGTCT
>CAYSZN010000218.1:0-6574 GCA_964435425.1 uncultured Akkermansia sp.
TGGAGCCGCTGGAGAAAGCCTTGGACGATCTCTCATTGGCATGGGTCCGCGTGCTCCCATCCCGCTACGCGCCCTTGGCACCGGAAGGCTCCGCCGTGGTGACAGAAATTGTGGTTCGAGCCACGGACGAAGAGGATCGAGAGACTGATTCAGCAAATCCGCCAGAAGTCTGAAGCTCGAATGAGCGCTTTACCTTCGGTTCGAATCGCGGAGAACAAGATTATAAACTTTCTCAAGATTCGTGGCCGAAAGCTCTTTCAAAGAAGAAAAACGCCGTATTCCGAGGCGTCGGGATATTTCGGGATAATAGTCATCGTTTGTCCTGCCCATTTGCCGCATTCGCGCCTTAATTCCCGGAATCTTTCCTTCCCGGAAAATTTCCGGGGCCTTTCGGCGAGCGCCGTTACGGATTTCACGTTTCACGCCTTGATACCAAGATTTAACCTCCGACATGCGCGATGATTCGATTTGCTCATACTTGGCGACATCGAATTGATTTTTTAAGCGATTCCAAAGTTCACCTTTTGCCTTTGCTGTAGTCTTTCCTTGGGCGTTCTCCATCAAAATCGACAATTCTTCAATCCATTCGCTAACTTTCTTTTGTTGAGCGGGAGTTAGGTGATCCGGCGATCGTTCGATCACAATTTCTGGGCGATGCGGAGAGGCCGATTTCAGATTCAAGGTGTTGCCATCTCCCGCAATCTGAAAATTGCCCGTTCCCCCAGATTGGTTTTGCTTGATAGAAGTTTTGGGATTTTTCGCAGTTTTCTTCGACTTTCGCTCGACTATTTGGAGAACCTTTTTGTTTAGGTGATCGGTGAATCTATCTCGAAACTCTTGACGGCTTCGGAACGTCCAAGGAAGTCCAGATGCGAGTGCTTTCGCCCGAAAGGCTTGGAGCCGATCCCATTGGTCCGGATCATTAAGAGGGCGTGTGTCTTCAATATCGGAAAAGTAAAGCATCACTTCAATGCCTTTGGCTTGGGCACGGCTGATTTCCTCTGCTGTCCCCGAATCGTAGAGGCCAGTAGGCGTTCCAAGCCTTCGCCAAAACACCGCAACGACGAGATCTGCCTTGTCGATGATCTGCCAGTTGATCACCTGTTGGCCTCTCGCTTCCATAGAAGGGACGGCATCGGTTGACCAATGAGCAGCTTTGAGTCCGCAATTCAACGAATCGAAATTTCGTTGATTCCATTCATCGATAATTTCACGGGCGAAGTCCAGCTCCCGCGTCACATCGCCGGGGCCGCACAGGACTATGTTGATCGTCTTGGTATTTTTCATGACATAGGTTCTACAACTTGAGATTCGGAACGTGGAATTTCTGATCGTCTCTGGATGTCCGTCTTGTGAATGTCAGCAGGACCGAATCACTCAGGAGGTGAATTGCCTCCGATGTCGGGCGGCGGGTCAGGCGGAATGACATCAAATCCTAATTTTATTTCAGGTGGACTACCTTCTTTGCTGAACCAGAGATCACAGATTTTGGTGTCATCACTTCGGGGTAAAGGCTTTGCCTCCCTTACCTTGAATGTGGTTGGGAGATTCACGGAAGTTCCAAAAACCAATGCATGCTGTTTGGGAAGAGATGGCAGTCTTTTCAGAACGGCGTCCGAAATGAATGGGGTCATTTGTCGGATGTGGGAGAGATCGTCCGGGTTCTGGATTCGGTGGACGACGAAGTTAGCGCATTGCGAGAGGACGGTCTTCGAGAGCTCACTGGGGCGCTGTGACGCCAGCGAAAGAAACATTCCATACTTGCGACCCTCCTTCGCAATCCGTTCAAAAATTCTGCTCGCATCAATAGAGTATCGAGAAGGTCGCTCGGAGACGTATCGATGCGCTTCTTCGAGCACCAGATGGACGGGAAATCGATTGCGAGGATCGGCCTTACGGAGGTGTTGAAAGACCATGCGGGCCAGCACCGAAGACACGAGTTCAACGACTTCATCGTCGACTCCATTCATATCTAGCACCACCACTTGATGCGATTTTACGAGCTTTTCTCCGTCGTGGCTTAGACCGATAATGTCTTTTAGGAAATCAGGTTCTTTGATATGCCCTTCAGCTTTATTTTCCGGTAACTCAAACTTCAGAAATTCGTATTCTACACGATCCCGGAGAGACTTGAATCGCGTCAGCATTTGAGAGCAGTAGTCACGAATTTGCCTGTTGCCGTGTGCTTCCTCGTAGAGAATTGCGAAATCCAAACACTCTTCGAGTTCATCAAACGAAAATGGTTGGCCATCAAATGCGGGGAGTTTTATATCTTCCTGAAGATGCCCCTTGATTTCGTCCAAAAAAGCTTTCTGAGTCCCGGGAGGATCGAAGTTCCCAAACTTCTCATTGCATCGATGCTTGGTCAATGTGGCTCTGCTCAACGTGTCGTCACCATATTTTTCAAGTAGAGCCGAGACCCGTTGCATTTTAGCCACAGGGGAGTCTCCATCCGAGCCTCTAAAGCACTCTACAACGCAGGCAGCGACAAAGTGTCGGCGAACCTCCGGTTGTCTCTCAGCCAATGTTGTAAGGCCAAGGGCACTCCTCAAAATAGGACGTTGGGTGCGTTCGCTCGCTTGAAGGAGCAACTCCCACTCAGCAAGATTCAAAAACCAATGTGGCAATCGAAACTTATCTTTTCCCGAAGATCCGTCGAGGGTTAAGGATTTTACGTTAATACCCGATTCCCCTAACTTGCTGAAGGCTTGAGAGTATTCGCCATTTACGTCGAAGACTAGAAATGTGGCTCCTCTCGCTTTGTATTCGTCAGGTTTGCTGAACAGAGATTGTAGGATTGAGGAAACGGTGCAGGATTTGCCGCTTCCCGTGTTCCCAAGAACTGCCGAATGTCCGCCAAAAAAATCGTCGATCTTCACCTTTACCTGATAGCCTTCAAAAATTACCGAGTCACCGATGTGAAGGGACTTGAAACGGGTTGCGTCTTCTGGATCTGGCTTGGAGAGGTGTTTCACCTCCGAGATTCTTTCTGGATTTTCGGTTTCGAAGATTCGATCTAGTTCGGAATCGAGGGCATAGAGGGCGTCCGCATAGAGCGAAGGGTAGGTTGACACACCAAAACGGAATTTGTCCTTTTTTTGTTTGGGAAGCATCCCGACTGGAACGACGTCGAGGAATTTTGCCGAAGAAGCCTTGGCGAGATCAGCAGCACCACGATCCGGGCTGTTGGCGTCGCGCTCCCTTAGTCCCACCACCTCGGCTACAACATACTCCGTGTGGATTGGAATCATCAGGAATGAGCCAAGCCTAGCGACATAGTGGACATCATCAAAACCAACGACGGTGAAATTATCCGTGCCAGCATGCATTTCCACGACGAACCTGTCGGCAGCAACGGACACCACCTTGCCGATAGCTCGCTTTTGATCGTCTCGGCTCATGCTCCTTCACCTCCCACGGTTTCTGCCCCTCCTAGGTCAGCGTTGTTATTTTCGGTCACAGCCTTGTCGGCAGGAGTTTTCTCTGCCGCCGACATGATGAGATTCTTCATCACTTTCTCCACCGCATCGGAAATTCTCTCGTTCGGCAATTCCGGCATGAAATGATCCACGACACAGTCGAAGTAGTGAGCCTTTTTGCTGCCGGTAAGAGCGGCCCCACCAATTACCCAGATTCGAGGGTCTTCCAAGGCAATCAGTTTCTTGATTGGAGCAGGGGCACTGTCGGGATCGGCAAAAATGATCAGCCTGAAAGTCGGAATCGTGAGTGCTTGGTAAATAATATTGTTAATGTGTTCGTCCCCGAACGCGTAGCCTATGGTGAAGAGGATGCTTTGCTCCCGGACAACACGGCTCTGAAATTCTCGAAACAGGTCCGAGTATGGAGACCCCAAGCTAGAATTTTGTTTCGCTGGCGTCGGATAAATCATGACCTTCCCAGGCTCTTCACTGGCAGGAAGCGACTCCCGGATAGGAAAGAGACCGTGATCGTCCTCGCTCCAGCCAATTGAGCCATGCAGCTTGCAGAGGTAAACGAAGCCATCAACAGCGGTCCATTTCCGATTGCTGAGGTCAAGTTGCTCCGCAAGCGCATACCGGAAGGTGGTTGGGTTGAATCTTCGTTCCACGACACCCGAAAATCCATTGGTGTAGGGAAGCCCAAGGCGATCCATCGCCGTTTCGTTGAAAAGGTCGTAGTTGGTGGTGAAAACCCACGGGCGGGGTAGCGACCGATCCCGCAAGACCAGCTTTCGATAGAACTTCTGGTAGAGCGTAAGAACGGAATTGTTGGGCTGGTGAAGCTCCGGCCGCGTGCATTTCTGCCACAGAAATTTTTGAACCTTCGCGATGAGAGATTCTATTTTTTCAATGTGCTTCTTCTCCTGCTCACGAGAGCTTCGGCTAAAAGCGAACTTGAGGCTGTGCAACAACTCCATGAGTCGCTCCAGATTCCAAGAAAACTCCCCCGTAGTTATGTCGATGCCAAAATTTTTGCTGAAGTAGTTTTTCTCGGCGAATGTCGGCACCGACGATCCGGCCTCTTCAGCCTCTTCAGCCTCTCCGGCCTCTCCGGCCTCTCCGGCCTCTCCGGCCTCTCCGGCCTCTCCGGCTTCTCCGAGGATGGGAGCCAGAAATTCCTTTGCGAGAGGTTGCATCGTGGGGATGCCCTTTTCCTCTCCACTTTCCGATAACGAAGAGCACCCTGCTCCCAGCAGGAACGCGACATTCTTGGCGTTCAATGCTTCAGAAAGCCACGCCCTTGCTTGCCGAATACCGGAGTCCCAGTCGAGGGGATCTCCGTCTTTTTCAGCAGCTTTTACAAATCGAAAGCCAATCGCTGGAGCCTCCTTGGAAGCAGGCTGGGCCACAGCTTCGGGCGCAACTGTGGGCGTCGCGGTCGCTCTCGCTGGTTCTTGGGGGGCGGTATCCTCGGGCATGGCCCAAAAATGAAGCATTCGCGCAAAGTTGTCCACTTCTGTCCCGGAGGCTTTCACCCTCTGGGAAGTAGTGCATGCAGCCCTCTTCTCAGAGAACTCCCCGGCGGGCACCGGATAGATTGCCCTTCACGGAAAGCAAACGCAGCTTGGCATGAGTGCGATGGAAGGACTGCCACGAGGCGATCTGAGCAGCGTTGGTCATCTGTCCCACCAGTTGATTGTCTGCCGGGGGAGTAATCTGAACCGCTTCCAGTCTAATGCCCTGAGACGTAAGCCACGCATTCACCAGGGCGTCGAAGGTCCTCGGTGCCTCGTGATCGATCTGGCAGGTGTCACGGGTAAGAGCAACATTTTCATACGGGCAGATTATTTGCGCCGGGGAAGAAAATTCCCTTTCTCGGAAGGCCCATGTCTGTTCCTTGATCGCCTGCCTGAGCGCAAGCAGTGTGTCGTTTTTGCCCTTCGAGCTGGGAGTGAGACAGTGCTGGAAAGAGAAATCCGTAAACGTGCCATCATGCCTGTGGAGGACGAAATGGCGATTCCGACCGCCAAACTCGGTTTCCGTGGCCACGGTGAAATGAGAAATCCCCACTCCAATTTTTTCCTCTGCTTCTGTATGAAGGCTGACGAGGTCTCGGATGAAAATGTGATCGTCGTGGGCCAATGGGACTCCATCTGGATATCGGTCGCGAACGGCTCGGATTTCTTCAAGCGCGGACTTCTTCGAAGTGAAGGTTCGATCTCCTATCGGGATTCTCTTGGCCATCAAAATTAGGAGGATTGCGGCGTTGGCGACATCTGACAATCGCTTGATCGGGGAAAATGGGACGTGAATGAGTGCCCCATAGGCTCGTGGATTCTCCAGAAACTGTCAACGATGGACGACCTACGGTCGTGTGCTTTCAAGTTGCACCCGTAAGGGAACGGGAATCCGCGTGCTTCGTGGGAAACTCTCGGAATGGCACGAATGGCTCCACACGAATATGAAGCCTTGAGTCGGGAGGAACGGCTCCGGCGGATCGGTGCGCTGTTCTACAAAGCCGTCGTGATTTCACTGGCGCGAAAACAAGGCATTGCCGTGGAGACTGGCGGAGATGTTCCCGCTCAGGCTGGAGAGAACTCTCCCCAAGAAGCGGATGCGCCGGGGATCACCTTGCTACCGGAGGAGGACTTGGCCCTTCTCCGGCGATATGCCGGGCTGGGAGAGATTGCCCCACGCGATGCGACGGAATTTTGGGGCGTGTGCCGAACGACGGCTTACCGGCGATTGTTGAAACTGGAACAGGGAGGTTGGATCGTAAGGCATGGGGCCACCACTGCCACACGCTACACGCTCACCAAGAAAGCTCGCTCCCTTCTGGAACAAGATGAACAAGCCAAACAAGCCCGCGATGACTCGCGGGCCAGCATGTGATGCCAGCCCGCAAGCACATTCGCGCAACAAGATCATGTCGGTTTCACCCGGCGCGTCTTTCCGCTCCGGCCTTCATCCCCTCGAAGGCTTCGGCCCGCCGTGCCGGGGGGAGCTTGGCAACGGACATCAGCCGCCGAATGGCAAAGGACTTAATCAAGGCGGGCGAAGTCAGAGAAGCCAGGTATTGCTGTGCTTCCTCGGGCAGCCTGAGCAAGTTGAACATCTGCGTGATGCGGGCCTTGCTAACCCCCTCGTCTTCACTG
>CAYSZN010000219.1:0-540 GCA_964435425.1 uncultured Akkermansia sp.
CAGGGTCGCGGTGGTCGCGCCACGAGCGCATCCAGCGGGCGAACTCGGGCAGGCGCACGCGGAGGAAGTGCCGCAGCGCGTCGGCGCTCCCGAGATCGCGCAGCGCGGCATGGTCGAGGTGCCAGGGCGTGTTCCTGACGTAGTGGACGTAGCTGACCGCGACGTCGCGGGGATCGCGGTAGAGGATGACGTAGGGAAGACCGGCTTCGCGCAGGACGGCGACGTTTCCGGGCGATCCCGGACAATGCATCTTCGTCAGGACGAGAGCGCCCCGGAGCCGCTCGAAACAAGCGTCCGGGAGCTCGAAGCAATGCCCCGGCTCACCCCTCAGCTCGGCGAAGTTTGCCTCGGGGATGAGCACTTCGCGGTAGCCCGCCTGGCTGGCGACCATCTGCTCCAGCCAGGTGGAGCCGCTCTTGGGCAGGCCGGCGACGAACAGCAGCGGGTGCGGATAGCGGTCGCCGCTCTCGCGAAATCCCCTCCTCGCCCCGGCGAGCTGGGCCCAGTGGCGGGGAGAGACCATCGCCCATTTCACCGCCA
>CAYSZN010000219.1:550-6553 GCA_964435425.1 uncultured Akkermansia sp.
CGGCGCTCAGCGGGACGCGGTCTCGGGCTGGAGCCTGTCCGGAGCGGCTTCGGGGCGGAGCCGCGAGCCGCGGATGAGGGAATGCGCATAGGCGCGCAGCCCTTCCTCGTCCTCGTCGTCGATCAGCTCCAGGAGACGCCCCATGTCGATGGGCTCGACTTCCTCGAGGCCGCTCTTCTTCACCACCCAGATCCGGTCGAGGTCGGTGCGGACGACGTCCTCGTCGTCGGTGAGGAGCTCCTCGAACTCCTTCTCCCCCTTCTTCAGGCCCGTGTAGACGATGGGGATCTCGACGTCGGGCACGAAGCCGGAGAGCTCGATCATGCGGCGGGCCATCGCGTCGATCTTCACCGCCTCGCCCATCTCGAGGACGAAGATGCGGCGGTCCTCCTCGATCGCCCCGGCGGTGAGGACGAGCTCCACCGCCTCGGGAATGGTCATGAAGAAGCGCGTCACCTCCGGGCTCGTCACGGTGACGGGTCCACCCTTGGCGATCTGCTCGCGGAAGATGGGGATGACGCTGCCGTTGCTCCCGAGCACGTTGCCGAAGCGCACCGCCTTGAAACAGGTCCGGCCAGTCCCTCCATTCCGCTCGATCACAACCCGCTCGGCGAGGCGCTTGCTCGCGCCCATCAGGCTGGTCGGCCGCACCGCCTTGTCCGTGGAGACGAGGACGAAGTGGGCCACGCCCTCCTCCTCGGCGACGGCCGCGGCGACCTGGGTGCCGACCACGTTGTTCTGGAAACAGGCCGCCGCGTTGCGCTCCATCAGATCGACATGCTTGTAGGCGGCGGCGTGGTAGAGGACGTCGATGCCCCCGGCCTGGCGGATCGCGGCGCGGAGCTGCTCGGCACGCTTCACGTCGCCGGCGACGGCGATCAGCGTGATGCCGAGCTCCTTCGCCTCCGCCGCGAGCTCGCGCTCGATCTCGAAGAGATGGAACTCGCTGAGCTCGTAGAGGACGAGAGCCTTGGGGCGGAACCGCAGAACCTGCCGGCAGATCTCCGAACCGATGCTGCCGCCCGCGCCGGTGACGAGGATGCGCCGCCCGGCGATCATGCCTTCGAGACGGTCCGTCGCGATGCGGTAGGGCAGCCGCTGGAGAAGATCCTCGATCGCCACCGTCCGGATCGCGCTGACATCGACCCGCCCCGAGGCGATCTCGTCGAAGGAGGGAACAACGCGGTAGTCGCACTTCAGACGGCTTTCGGACAGAGCGTCCACGACCGCGCGGATCCGCTGCGGGGCGGTGAAGGGCGGCAGGAAGAGGATCGTGGTCGCGGAGAGTCTCCGCACGAGCTCGGGAATGGAGTCGGTCCCGGCGTGGATCTTCACCCCGCGCAGGTTGGAGCCATGGTGCCGCGAATCGTCCGAGACGATCCCGACGACCCGCCCCAGGGTCGCCGAATGCGGCTCGATGCCGCGGAGGAGCACGTCCGCCTGCTCGGGCGAGCCGACGGCGAGGATGCGACCCTCGCCACGAGAGCGCAGCCGACTTTCCCGCCACAGCCTCGCCAGTCCGCGGCCTCCGATCTCCCAGACGAGGAGGAGGAGGTAGGTGACGATCAGGACCGAACGCGAGACCCCGTCGAAGGAACGGTCATTCACCAGATAGATCCCTCCGGCAGCCAGCAGCGTGCCCACGCCGAAGGCGATGACGGTGATGAGGCAGTCCCGCAGGGTGAAGAAGCGCCACATCCCCCGGTAGAGGCCGAAGACGAAGACGCAGGCGACGTAGCAGGCGAAGAGGATGCCCACCCGCAGCTCGAAGTTCGCGAGCTGGCGGTCCGGGATGGCGAAATCGAAGCGGAGAAGGTAGGCGGAGAAATGGGCCAGGGCGATGCCCGCCAGGTGGAAGAGGAGGGCGAGGGAGCGGCGGAAGAGGGTCGAGACCCAGAGCCCTCCCGCGAAGGACGGAACCGGGAAGCCCCCCGGCGCGGTGCTGGATGGATCGCTGTTCAATTCGTTCTCTCCTTGTCGTTGTCGTCGGTGCGGATGCGGTCGCCGAAGCCGCGTCCGGTCAAGGTGCGCCAAAGGATCGTTCCGTCCAGCGCCAAGGAGCGCCGCCGCACATATTCGGCGTCGCATTCCGACAGGGCCACGGGATCCGACATGTCGAGCCCTCGCACCTGCCCGAGCCCGGTGATGCCGGGAAGGACGGCGAACACGCCGCGAGCCTCCCGCTCGCGGACCAGCTCCTCCTGCGAAGGCAGGCAGGGCCGCGGACCGACGAAGCTCATCTCGCCCCGCAGCACATTGAGCAGTTGCGGCAGCTCGTCGAGCTTCGCCTTGCGCAGAAAGCGCCCCAGCGGAGTGATCGCGTCCGCCCCGATCTCGTGCGTCCCGGCCTGGCGCGTGCCCCGCTTCATCGTCCTCAGCTTCAGGCATTCGAAGGGTCGGCGGTCCTTCCCGACCCGCTCCTGCCGGAACAGGGCGGGACCTTCCGATCCCAGGCGGATCGCCACGCAGAGCACGAGGAGCAAGGGCGCCACGAGGAGCAGGAGCAGGCCCGCGAGGAGCATTTCGAGGAAGCGCTTCACCGATCGAAAGAGGTTGGGAGGTCGGAGAGGAAACGGGCCATCGCCTCAAGGGTGGGTTCGACAGGATCCCACCCGAAGGTTTCCCGCGCCCGCGAGGCATCGATCACGAGATCGGCGAAGAGACCGGCGGCCATCTCCTCGCGCCCCGCCCAGCGCAAGGGCGCGGACAGGAGCGTGGGCGGAAAGGGAAAGAGCCCCGCCCGGCGGCCCAGTCCCGACCGCAGCGCGGTGCAGACCTCGCGCAGGGAGACGAGTTCGCGGTCGGCGGCGAGATAGGTCCCGCTACGTGCCCCATCGCCTGACGAAGCCAGAATGGCCTCGACCAGGCGGCCCAGATTGCCGATGCCGAGAAAGGAGCGGCGGTTCGCCACCGAGGCAAACGGCAGGGGAAGCCCGGAGGACGCGAGGCGCGAAAGAGCCGCCCAGCTACCCTGCGCTCCCGGGCCGAAGACGAGGGGGAGCCGCAGGTTCGCGACGAGACGTCCGGGGGCCGCCCCGCCGTCGAAGGCCAGCTCGGCTTCACGCTTCGAGCGTCCGTAATCCGTCGCGGGAGCGGCGGGAAGGCGGTCGTCGATGGACGAGGCCGCGAGCACACGCACGCCCCCGACCGCCGCGACGCTGCTGAGATGGATCGCGGTGCGGACCGCGCTGCCCGGCACGGCCTCGGCAAGACGGCGGGAGTAGCGGAGGCTGCCCTCGTAGTTCGAGGGAACCGCGCCGGAATTGGCGGGAGTCGCCCCGGCGGCGTGAATCAGGGCCTCGCAGCCCTCCAGCGCCGCGGCGAAATCGCCATCTTCGTCGAGGACAACCCATTCCCCCGCATCGGTGGCACCGGAGGATTTCCGCGAGGCCGCCACGATACGATGCCCCGCCTCAGAAAGTCGTCTTCTGAGATGGGATCCGACAAATCCATTCGCTCCGGTCAACAAGATCCGCATCCGCTGGGGCCACTTCGGAAGGAACCACGCGAGGCACGGTCCCGCCGGAAGATCGGCCATTCATCCTGCTTTTCAAGTGATGAGCGCCTGGTCGAGAAGCTTGCGGAATCCCTCGTCGAAGACGGGTCCGACGGCCAGCTCGCGCACGGCGGCCCGTCCGCGGGAGGCGAGCTCCGCGAGATCCGTGCCCGAGGCGATGGCGGCGAGGAGGACCTCCCCCATCTCCTCGATCCGTTCGCCGAGGAGGTAGTCGGTCCCGGGACGTCCGGGCATGCCCTGCGCGCCGATCGGTGTCGTCAGCAGCACCTTGCCGTCGGCGAGGGCGTGGAGCGACTTGAGCTTGATGCCGGATCCCGAATCCTGGGGATTCACGACGACGAGCCCCTCGTCCATGAAGCGCTCCTCGTCCTCGACGAATCCGAAGCCCCGCACCCCCGGATGGGCACCGTCGAACTCCTCGCTGCCCTTTCCGCCCAGCAGCAGCCGGAAGCGGGAATCGGACGCCTTCAGCCGCGGAAAGACCTCGTGGACGAAGCGCTCGATCCCCTGACGCTTTCGGATGTCGAAGGAACCGAGATAGAGAAGCGTGAAAGGATCGCCGGCCACCGGCTTGTCGAAGCGCTCCGGATCGAGCCGGATGCCGAGAACCCCGTCGACGCCCATTCCATAGAGCGAGGCATAGGCCTCGGCGTCTCCCGGCGTCACCGTCCAGTTCACGTCGGCGTCGGCGAGGACGCGGCCTTCGTAGCGCTTCAGGCGCTTCACCTCGGCTCCCCACGCGGCGCGCATGAGGACATTCGATTCCGCGAGGAGGCCGAGAAAGACCTCGGCGGAGACATTCAGGCTCCAGTGGATGACACGTCCAAACCGCGCCCGCAGCGCGGGATCGGCGAGGAGGGGCCAGTAGAGCGGCGCATCGAGGACGATCAGGACCGGCTTGCGACCGCCGGCCTCGTCGCAGAGGCGATGCAGCACTTGCGGCAAGGCGGGGCCCACGTAGCGCTGCGCCGCCGCCGGCCAGGGCGAGAGCAGCGACTTGGCGAAACGCCGCCACTTTGGACGCGTGTCCGCCTCGATCTGGTGGAAGCCGATGCGCGAGGCATCGCCCGGAAACTGCTGTGGCGGACGCTTTTCCCGTGCCGGGACGGCGACATAGTCGACCCGGTCGAACTCGCGGCTCAGCACCGGAAGCAGGGAACGCGCCGCGAAGCCCGTCCCCGTGAACAGGTCGGGGAACGCGCTCGAGAGAAGGAGGCAATGCGATCGTTCCATGGGATGTCAGACTCCACCGCGGGTGCGGCGGCGCTCCAACCAGGAGGGAAAAAAGCGCGAGACGAAATCGAGGAGGAGGCGCTTCAACCAGAGTATGCGGACCGCCGAAGCCATTCCCCAGGCGAAGCGCTCCCGCAGCGAATAGCGCTCGCGCCGCATCGTCGCCCATTCCGCGTCGAGGGCGGCGCGGTGGTCTTTCGCAGCGGAGAAGCCCCGTCCGTCGTAGACCGCGAGCACCTGCGGGAGGTGGACGGCTTCCGCCCCCTCTTCGGCGAGCCGCAGGAGCAGCTCGTGGTCCGAGCGAAAGCGGTAGCGGAGGTCGAGCCCGCCGAGGCTCAGAAAGCGCTCGCGCCGGATCCACTGCGCCTGGTGGCAGATGCCCTCGAGAAAAAGGGCGCGCCGGCCGAATAGCGACGGAGCCCGCCGGACCTTGGCGGAACGCTCGTCGAAGGAGTCGCCGTAGAGCAGATCGGGAGCCGTCGGGGAGGCGTCGAGCGCCTCGCCAACGAGGGCGACGGTTCCGGGACCGGGAAAGCGGTCTCCGGCATTGAGAAAATTCAGATACTCCCCCCGCGCCTGGCGCGCGGCGCGGTTCATCGCATCGTAGATGCCCTCGTCCGCCTCCACGACGACCCGCAGTCGCGGATCCGAAGGGAGCCCGTCGAGCGATCCGTCCGTGGATCCGCCATCCTGGACGAGATACTCGAAATCGGCATCCGCCTGCGCGAGCACGGACGCCACCGTCTCGCGAAGCAGCCCGCCGGCGTTCAGCGCGACGGTGACGATGGTGAAACGCGGATCGTTCACGCTCCTGCGGATTCCCGGTATCCCGTCCTGGGAGCAGTCCCTTTCAAAGGACCAGGATGATCAATGCCCCTTCTGCGCCACCTCGCGCTTGGCGAGGTTCCAGTCGGCCTCGGCCATGATGGTGACGAGGTCGCGGAAGGTCACCTTCGGCTCCCAGCCGAGGACACGCTTCGCCTTGGCGGGATTTCCGAGGAGCTCCTCGACCTCGGCGGGGCGGAAGTAGTTCGGCGACACCGCGATCAGCGTCTTGCCGGTCTCCTTGCAGATCCCCTTCTCGTCGACGCCCTCGCCCGTGAACTCGACGGGCAGCCCCACGGCGGCGAAGGAGTGCTCGCAGAATTCCCGCACCGTGTGCATCTCGCCGGTCGCGCAGACGTAGTCGCCGGGCTCGGGCTGCTGGAGGATGCGCCACATCATCTCGGTGTATTCCGGCGCATAGCCCCAGT